>CAZZGU010000315.1:0-2465 GCA_964653755.1 uncultured Nigerium sp.
CCAAGTCTAGGAGCCCTCAGGCAGCTTGACTTTCCTTAGGAACTCAAAGTCGGTCATGCGCTCCCGGAACACTGACGACAGGCTACCCTCGCGCACAGTGCGGTAGAACCGGACGTTCGGCGCTTGGGTACGACTTCACTGCCTGGGGTCAGGTCGGCTCCTCAGGGCCCGCGACTGGGTGCGCGATGCCAGGGGGGGCCGTGCTGGCCGCAGCGAAGGCGGTGACGGTGACAGCACCAGTCAGAATCAAACCGGGGACCGCCGCGATTATGTCGCCAATACCGAACGCCATCGCCTCCTCCCCCGAGCCGGCCATGAGGTAACCGCTTTGCACGTCGATCCACACATCGAGATAGACCAGGCCCACGACTAGTGGCCACTGCGGGGCGCCGATTACCAGGGCCCGCGCCATGGTCGTTGCAGCCGGCTTGCGCCGGTTGGCGAGCCCTGCTGCAGTCGGCGCAGATACGGCGATCAGGACGAACCAGATCGCGACGGCGTATCCCGGGATGTGGGACATCTCTTCGGGATTGAAGAGCAGGGTGGGTGCGAAAAGCACGGCGGTCGCGCCCAATGCCAGCAACATGCTGGGGAAGGGGCTCGCAGCCGCTCGGATCGTTGGGCGACTCATGTCATGAAACCTCCGATCAGGCACGATCGTCCCGATTCCGTCCGCGGACGCCCCGGTCGCCTCGGCGGCATATGCAGCCCGAGATGTGCACATCCTGCAGGCGCGTGGGGAGCGTGTCCATCGTCGTCGGCACGCTGACCGCGGTAGATGCGCGCGTCCGGTGCCCAGCACCACCTGCCGAAACATTCACGAGACGGTGGCCATTTCGACGGGACGGCAACCCCGGCTGCATCTCACTGCGCGGCCATCAGGTGCTCCGGAACGTACTCCACCCCCAGAACCCCGACGAGCAGTCGGGCGTCGATGCGCTCCCCGGTGCGCAGCACTGTCAGGCCCCCCCGGGACTCCAGGATGACGAGGGCGGCGTCCTCGACCCGACGCACGCCAGCGGTCCGCAGCCGGGTCAGCAGGTCGGCCTCACTGACCACCCGCTCTCGCTGCGGCCAGGCCACGAACGCGCCCTCCACGATCACCACGCGGGGCCTGTGCCGGCCACGCCCCCGGGCGGAGCTGCGCCGGAGGCGTCCCAGGAGCGCCTCGAGAGCAAGCAGCGTGGTGGCCGCCACAAGCGCCCCACCGAGGGTCGGAAAGTCGCCGAGCATCGCCCGGGCGAACAGACTGCCGAGCACCGTGAGCAGCGCGATGCTGAGCGTGGACGAACTCGAGAACAGGCGCGGTCCCCACAAAGCGAGCACCACCGCGTACATGACGTAGAGGGCCGTCGAGGCGACCACGACCCCGAGAGCACCCCCCGGTGTGATACCGACATGCGACCACAGCTCACCCATGGCGACCATTCAACCCCGCGCGGGGCGGCTCGCGACCACACGGCTCTCGGCACGGGCGACCGCACGGCCGGCGGCAGAACAGGGCGTGCGCTGTTCCGGGCCGATCATGGTTGGGGAAGAGGCGGAGCTGGGGCGTAGCCTTCGGCGGCCAGCCAGGCGCGCGCTCGTCCGCGGTGACGTTCGTCGCTGAACCCGTACCAGCGTTCCAGGAGGTCCGGCCAGTCCCGGAGCACGTCCTTGAACCGGCGGAACGCCCCCCGACCCCGGATCGACCGCCCGAGGCGATCCGCCAGGTGCGGATCCTCCACCAGGCCGATGAACTGTTCCATGTCGCGGTATCCCGCCCGGGACCCCTCGGAATGGACCCACAACCAGTGCTCGTCGTCGTCCTCATCCTCGACGTCGTCGTCGCCGGTCTCCTGGGTGTCGTCCCACGCCGATTGCGGCCACACCTCGCCGGTGCGAAGGTCGATCCGTCCGCCACCCTGCAGCGGGTCGCCCTCCAGCACGCCGCCGAGTTCCTCAAGATCCACCGGCAGCGAGCGCAGCAGCGGGGTGGGCGCCCAGCCGAACGCCGCCTCGATCTGGGCCGCGAGTTCGGCATCACCCTCCCAGCCGCGCTCCCGAAGGTCCCGAACGCACCGGCGGGCCGCAGGCTCGATGTCGTGCCCACGCTCACCGACGACCACGAGCACGGCGACACCCAGCAACTGCAGCGCGTCAACTGGCCAGTCCCGCCCGCCCAGCAGCAAGCTCACCAACGCATCAACATCTGCGCGGTAGACGGCGCCACGCAACTCATCACGGTCCAGACGACGACTCACCAGAGCATTCTCCGACAGCAACCACGTCAGCGCCCAGGCGCGTTCCGTCCGCGCCACCCTGACCTGCGAAACACCACCATGCCCACGCCACGAGCACGCAACCAGAGCACGCCAGGACGCGCGGATCTGCCGCGACGCCCTGTTCTGCCGCAGACCGATCGTGCCGAGTAGCGGACGGTGAGGGTCGCTCAGCCGACATGCTATTGCGTACACATAGATACA
>CAZZGU010000316.1:0-2448 GCA_964653755.1 uncultured Nigerium sp.
TGAGGGCGGGTGGGCCGAGGGCGGCGGTGTAGATCGCGTCGAGTTCGTCCTGCCAGGGCCAGCGGGCGGGGAGGTTGAGTATTTGACCGGTTGGGCGCCGTTGGTTATCGAGTTTCGGCACCGGCGATATTGAGTTTCAGCGCCGCTTGATGGTGTCGGTGAGCGCCGTCATGGTGGTGGCGCTCACCGACGCTTGGTCAGGCCGTGTTGGCGGTGTGTTCACGCATGTTGGTGCCGCCGGTTTCCATCCAGATGGTGTTGTGCACGATGCGGTCCATGATGGCGTCGGCGTGGACGCCGGAGCCGAGCCGTTGGTGCCAGTCCTTCTTCGGGTACTGGGTGCAGAACACCGTCGAGGTGGTGTCGTAGCGGCGTTCGAGCAACTCCAGGAGCATGCTGCGGACGTGGTCGTCGGGCGGGTCGAGGAGCCACTCGTCGATGACCAGCAGGGTGAACGCGGCGTACTTGCGGAGCCACTTCTCCTTCCCGGCGGGCCTGTCACGGGCCGCGGCCCAGGACTCCTCGAGGTCGGGCATGCGGATGTAGTGGGCCCGGTAGCGGTGTGCGCAGGCTTGTTTGGCCAGCGCGGAGCCGAGGTAGGACTTCCCGGAGCCGGTGAAGCCTTGGAACACGACGTTTTGCTGCCTGGCGATGAACGCGCACGTGCCCAGCTGCGCGATCACTCCACGGTCGAGGCCGCGTTGCTCGAGCAGGTCGAGCCGACGCAGGTCGGCGTTCGGGTAGCGCAGCCCGGCCCGGCGGATCAGGCCCTCAACCTTGCCGTGGGTGAACGTGGCGTGGGCGTCGTCGACGGCGAGCTTGACGCGTTCTTCGAACGACATGCCCATCGTGAGCGTGTCGTCTTGGGTTTCGAGGGCGTCGACCAGGCAGGTGGCTCCCATCTCACGCAGCATGCGTTTGGTCTCGGTGTCGATCCGGGTCACCGGGCACCCCCGTAGTAGTCGGCGCCACGCACGTACCCGGCCGACGCGAAGGGGCCGGCCGTCTGAGGTTCACCTGGCCGATGCATGCCGGGCTGGTCCTGGCCGCTGTCGAGGATCGGGCGCAGGTGCGCGTAGCGGGGCGAACGGACCCGGCTCAACGCGATCCGGCAGGCGGCCTCGACCCTGGCGGCCGAGTAGCGGCGGGTCAGGCGCAGCACCGCCAACGCCGCATCCAGGCCCTGTTCCTCGACCGGGACGGACTCGAAGATCCGGTTCACCACCGTCGTGGTGTCCTCCCCGATGCGTGCGGCCCACTCCCGCACCCGGGTGGGGTCCCACTGCCGGTAGCGGGGCCCCTCGGGCAGGTCGGCGTCGTGGGTGCGGTACTCGTTGACCACCCCGGGTGGGGCCAGCAGGTGGCTGGTCAGCCGCTGATCTCCGGTGTACACCTCCAGCATGGTGTCGGTGACGCGCAGGTCCACGCTCCGCCCGATGTGGGCGTACGGGACCGAGTAGAAGTTCTTCTCCCACCCCACGTGCCCGTTGCGCTGCACCCGGCGCCCGTAGGTCCACCGGCTGATCTCGAACTCGACCGCCGGCAGCGGCCGCAGCAGCGGCTTCTCCTCCGCCTCGAACACCGTCTGCCGGGACCCTGGGCGTTTCTGGAACGGCTCGGCGTTGTACGCCTCCACCCGTTCGTAGACGGCCGTCCGCAACTCGGCCAGCGTGGCGAACCCGCGGTCCCGCAGGCCGGCGATCACCCACGTCGCGATGTTCCCGACAGTGTTCTCGACACTGGCCTTGTCCTTCGGTTTGCGGACCCGGCCGGGCAGCACCGCCGCCGAGTAATGCGCCGCCAACTCCCGATACGCATCGTTGAGGACCACCTCGCCCTCGGCGGGATGCCTGACCACACCGGTCTTCAGATTGTCCGGCACGATCCGCGGCACACTCCCGCCGAACCAGGCGAACATCGCCACGTGCGCCCGCAGCCACGTGTCCTGCCGCATGTCCAACGCCGGCTCGACGAACGCGTACCGCGAAAACGGCAGGGCGCCGACAAACAGGAACACCCGCCGGCCCTGCCCCGACACCGGGTCGGTCAGCTGCATCGTCGGCCCCGACCAGTCCACCTCGACGCTCTGGCCGGCCTTGTGCCCGACCCGTGAGGCCGCCCCCGCCACCAGCACGTGCTGGGCGTAGTTCTTGCAGAACCGGTCATAGCCCATCGCCGTCGCCCCCTCGGCGTGGCACCGGTCGACGTACTCGCCATGCAGCAGCTTCAACGTCACCCCCACCCGCGCGAGCTCACGATGCACCACCGGCCAGTCAGGTTGGGCGTGGACGCTCTCATGCTCACCCCGGCCGGGGAACAACCGCGCATACACGGCCACCTCGTCCAGATCGGCGACATCGTCGAAGCCGACGCCCTCCCGATCGGCGGCCTCCAACACCGCCGCCACCGAGTGCCGCGACATGCCCTGCGCGGCGATCTGCCGCCCCG
>CAZZGU010000317.1:0-1972 GCA_964653755.1 uncultured Nigerium sp.
GGCCGACGGCAGGATGGTCGTCCTGGAGGCGTCCGACTTCGAGGACCTGCCCCTCCCGACGGCCAAACAGGTTGAGATCCTCCAGTTCGTCGAGACCGATGCGATCGATCCCGCCTTCTTCGACAAGGCGTACTTCATGGAGGCCGAGGGGCCGGGCGTCAAGCCCTACGTGCTCCTTCGGCAGGCACTGGCCGCGGCGGGCCGGGCCGCCGTGGTCAAGGTGGCTCTGAGGTCCCGGGAGTCACTGGCGCTGATCCGGGCGAGCGGTGACGTCCTCGTCCTGCACACCATGCTCTGGCCGGACGAGGTGCGCGACGGCTCGTTCGCGGCGCCGGCGGGCGAGGTCAAGGCCTCGAAGGCCGAACTCGCCATGGCGGCGGCCTTCATCGAACAGTTGTCGGGGGAGTTCGACCCGAGCGAGTACTCCGACAGCTACCGGGAGGCGCTCGAGCAGGTGGTCGCGGCGAAGCTCGCAGGCGTCGAGATGCCCGCGGCCGAGTCGGGGGAGCCGACCGGCCAGGCCGAGGTCGTCGACCTCGTGGCCGCGCTGAAGGCGTCGGTGGAAGCGGCGCGCAGGAGGCGGGACGAGGCCCGCGCTGCTGGCTGACCCCTCATGAGCTTATGATCACGAAATGGAAGCGCGCACCTCGGTTCCCCGCCCCGTCAATGAGCCTGGCTTCTCGTACGCCCCGGGGACACCCGAGCGTCCCGGACTCGAGGCCGTCCTGGAAGAGATGACGGCCGCGGAGCCTCTCGAGATCCTCGGGGCCTTCGGTGGGGAACGTCGCCCCGGCACCGGCGACGACCGGTTCTCGGTCACGATGCCGTCGGACCATGCGCACGTCCTGGGGCACGTACGTCAGGCCTCCCATGCCGACACCGGTGAGGCGATTACCGCCGGGCTCGCGGTGGCGCACGACTGGGCGAGGCTGCCCTTCGACGAGCGCGCGGCGGTGTTCCTGAGAGCCGCCGAGTTGCTCACCGGCCCCTATCGGGTGCGTATGAACGCGGCGACGATGCTCGGTCAGGGCAAGACGCCCTTCCAGTCCGAGATCGACGCGGTCAACGAGCTGGCGGACTTCCTGCGGTTCAACGTGGCATTCGCGGAGGAGATCCACTCCCAGCAGCCCGGGAACGCCCCGGGCGTGTGGAACCGGATGGAGTACCGGCCCCTGGAGGGCTTTGTCTACGCGATCACCCCGTTCAACTTCACCTCGATCGCTGGGAATCTGCCCACCGCGCCGGCGATCATGGGCAATCCCGTCCTGTGGAAGCCGGCGCTCACCCAGACGTACTCCGCGAACGTGATCCTGGAAATTCTCGAGAAGGCAGGCCTGCCCAGCGGCGTCATCACGATGGTGCCCGGGCATGGCAAGGAGGTCTCCGACGTCGCGCTGCGCCATCCCCACCTGGCGGGAATCCACTTCACGGGCTCCACGGGAGTGTTCCAGGGCCTGTGGGCCGAAGTCGGCGCCAACATCTCCCGGTACCGCGCGTACCCCCGACTCGTCGGGGAGACCGGGGGCAAGGACTTCGTCGTGGCCCACCCGAGCGCCGACCCCGCGGCGCTCGTCACCGCTCTCGTCCGGGGGGCCTTCGAGTACTCCGGCCAGAAGTGCTCCGCGGCGTCCCGGGCTTACGTACCACGGAGCCTGTGGGTGCGCATCCGTGACGAGCTGATCGAGAAGACCCGGGCGCTCAAGGTCGGTGACGTGCGCGACCTCTCGGTGTTCACCTCGGCGGTCATCGACGAGCGGGCCTTCCGCAGACTGTCCGGCGTCATCGACCGCGCCCAGGCCGACCCCGGCATGGAGGTCATCGCGGGCGGCGGGTACGACGACTCGGTCGGCTGGTACATCGATCCGACGATCATCACCTCCGACGACCCACGCGCCGACATCTTCGTCACCGAGTACTTCGGGCCGATCCTGGGCATCTTCATCTACGAGGACGCCGACTACGACGCGATGCT
>CAZZGU010000317.1:1982-2435 GCA_964653755.1 uncultured Nigerium sp.
ACAGCGCCGCTCCGTACGCCCTCACCGGCGCCGTGTTCGCCGCCGACCGCCGCGTCGTCAACGCCACCATGGAGCGGCTGCGCTACACCGCCGGGAACTTCTACGTCAACGACAAGCCCACCGGCGCGGTCGTCGGTCAGCAGCCGTTCGGCGGGGCCAGGGCGTCCGGCACCAACGACAAGGCCGGGTCACTGTGGAACATGATCCGGTGGACGAGCCCGCGTGCGATCAAGGAGAACCTGGTACCCCCGACGACCATCCCCTACCCGCACATGGGCTGAACGCAGGCCCTCGGCGGGCTGAAGGCAGGCCCTCGGCGGGCTGAAGGCAGGCCCTCAGCGGGACGCCAGCCACGCCCGGGCCAGGCGCTCCTGGGCGGCGAGCGCCTCCAGGACGCCCGGCGCCGCCGCACGTTCGACCTGCGGCCCGACCAGAGGAACGCTGACGGTCAGC
>CAZZGU010000318.1:0-2380 GCA_964653755.1 uncultured Nigerium sp.
GCGTAAGGCAGGCCCTCGGCGGGCGTAACGCAGGCCCTCGGCGCACGTAACGCAGGCCCTCGGCAGACGTAAGGCAGGCCCTCGGCGTTAGATTGGTGCCCATGGCGGTAGCGATCAGGGTCATCCCGTGCCTCGACGTGCACGACGGTCGCGTCGTCAAGGGCGTGAACTTCCTCAACCTCCGGGACGCCGGCGATCCGGTCGAACTCGCCGCCCGCTACGGGCGCGAGGGCGCGGACGAACTCACGTTCCTCGACATCTCCGCCTCCGCGCAGGGCCGCGCGACCACGCTCGACGTCGTCACCCGCACCGCGGAGACGGTCTTCATCCCGCTCACGGTCGGCGGCGGCGTCCGCAGCCCCGACGACGTCGACAACCTCCTGCGCGCCGGCGCCGACAAGGTCGGCATCAACACGGGCGCCCTCGATCGCCCCGACGCCATCGACGAGATCGTCGCGCGGTTCGGCAACCAGGTCTGCGTCCTCTCGCTGGACGCCCGCCGCGAGCCCGGCAGGCCGTCCGGCTTCGGCGTCACCACCCACGGCGGACGCCGCAGCGCCGGCCGCGACGCCCTCGAGTGGGTCCGCGAGGCGGTTCAACGTGGCGCCGGCGAGGTGCTGCTGAACTCCATGGACCGCGACGGCACCACCGACGGCTTCGACCTCGCGATGATCGAGGCCGTCCGTGACGCCGTCGACGTGCCGCTCATCGCGTCGGGTGGCGCCGGGACGGTCCCGCACTTCGTGGACGCCGTGCGCGCCGGCGCGGACGCCGTGCTCGCGGCGTCCGTCTTCCACTACGGCGCGCTGAGCATCGCCGACGTCAAGCAGGGGCTCGCGGATGCGGGCTTCGAGGTCCGCTGGGAAGGAGCCGGACGGTGAACGATTGCATCTTCTGCAAGATCGTGGCGGGGGAGATCCCCAGCCGGGAGGTCTATTCCGACGAGCACGCGTACGCATTCCTCGACATCGCGCCGTTCAAGACGGGACACACGCTCGTCATCCCCCGGCGCCACGTCACCGACGTGCTCGCCGACCCCGACGCCCTGACAGAGATCGCCCCGGCAATCGCCACGACGGCGCGCCTGCTCGTCGACCGCCTCGGCGCCGACGGCCTCAACGTCTTCTCCAGCGCCGGTGAGGTCGCCGGCCAGGAGGTCTTCCACCTCCATGTGCACCTCGTCCCGCGCTACGCGGACGCCCCGGGCCTGCGCCGGCTTTTCGACAGGGACGCCGACGCCGACGTCGCCGCCACGCACGCCCGCATCACCGGCCAGGACTGAGACTCCCGTCTCGCAGAATGGGACCACGGCGTCCGCACCGCGACATCGCGACGGGCGGGGCCTATGCTGGGCGCGTGCACAGGAGTGTCCTCGTAGTCCCGCAGCGTGTCGTTTGAGAAGTCCGGACGACACGCTCCCTCGCCTGCCATTGGCAGCGGGGGTTTTTCTTTGTAGAGCGCCCAGCACATGTCACGTACCACGCAGAGAGGATGAGGAGATGGCCGACGAAGGTTCGCCCAAGATGCTGACCGGGGCCCAGGCTTTGGTGGAGGCGTTGGAGCGTGCAGGGGTGGAAGTGGTGTTCGGCATCCCGGGCGGCTCGATCCTCCCCGTGTACGACCCGCTCGGCCAGTCGAAGCTGATCCGGCACATCCTGGTCCGCCATGAGCAGGGCGCGGGCCACGCCGCCCAGGGCTATGCCATGGTGACCGGACGCCCGGGCGTCTGCATGGCCACCTCCGGGCCCGGCGCCACCAACCTGGTCACCGCGATCTCGGACGCCTACATGGATTCGGTGCCGATGGTCGCGATCACCGGCCAGGTCTCGTCGCTCGCCGTCGGCACGGACGCCTTCCAGGAGGCCGACATCCGCGGCATCACGATGCCGATCACCAAGCACAGCTTCCTCGTGACCCGCCCGCAGGACATCCCGCGCGCCATCAAGCACGCATTCCACATCGCCTCGACGGGGCGTCCGGGACCGGTCCTGGTCGACGTCACCAAGGACGCCATGAACGCCACGGCGCCGTTCGAATGGCCGGCGTCGATCGACCTGCCCGGCTACAAGCCCACGGTCGAGCCGCATACCAAGCAGGTCCGCGAGGCCGCCCGGTACATCCGGGAGGCGCGGCGTCCGGTGCTCTACGTCGGCGGCGGCATCCTCAAGGCGGACGCCTTCGAGGAGCTCGCGGAGCTGGTCAAGGTCACCCAGATCCCGCTCGTCACGACGCTCATGGCCCGGGGTGCGATTCCCGACAGCCACCCGCTCAACATGGGCATGCCCGGCATGCACGGCACGGTGTCGGCCGTCGGCGCGCTCCAGCGCTCCGACCTGTTGATCGCGCTGGGCGTCCGCTTCGACGACCGGGTCACGGGCAA
>CAZZGU010000319.1:0-2361 GCA_964653755.1 uncultured Nigerium sp.
GACGATCACGCAGCGAGCTCCGCGGGCGACCGAGAACGACACGTCATGGAGCACCTCGACCAACGACTGCCCCGCACCGAAGTGGCGCGACACCCCCTCGAGGCGCACGTGGGCGGGTGCCGGGAGCTGCTCACTCATCCCAGCCAGTCTGCCACCCGGCGGAAGCGGGCCAGGGGTGGTGCAGTCGACCCTGACGCCCAACACGGGCTCCCGCAGGGACACTGGCCGGCGGGTAGCCGGTCCGACCGGTTAGGTTTGCCACGTGACGGCTCCGATCCCCGTGGTGCAGCTGCGGGCAGCCCGGATGGTGAGCCTGCAACTCGCCATCCGGGAGCGCCGCACGCCCCTGGAGGTCGCCGAGTGGTTCGGGGCCCTCCAGGCCCAGGACGTGGCCAGCGGCCATTGGTCGATCGGGGTGCGTTGTCCTGGTGCGACGGAGGCCACCGTCCTGGAGTCCTTCGAGCGGGGGGACCTCGTCCGGACCTGGCCGATGCGCGGGACGATCCACATCGTCCCGGCCCGGGACGTGTTGTGGATGCTCAACCTCATGGGCCCGCGAGCGCTGGCGTCCTCGGCGCGCCGGCGGGAGTCACTCGGCCTCACGCTACGGGAGGCGGAGCGGGCCTCGGAGGCGCTCGCCACGGAACTGAGGACGGCCCGGGTCCTCACCCGCGCCGAGGCGATCGCCACGATCGCCGCCGCCGGGATCGACGTGACCGGGCAGCGCGCCTACCACCTGCTGTGGTATGCCGCCCAGGTCGGCATCACTTGTATCGGGCCGCAGCGGGGCAGTGACCAGACGTTCGTGCTCCTGGCCGACTGGGCTCCGGATCAGGTGACGATGACGCGCGCGGACGCGCTCCGGGAGCTGTTCTTTCGGTACGTGCGCAGCCACGGCCCGGTCGGGTTGCGCGACTTCGCCGGCTGGACGGGCCTGACCCTGACCGACACGCGCGCGGCCGCCGCGGGCAACGAGGGACGGCTGCTCCCGCTCCGGACGGACGCCGGGGAGTTGTGGGCGACGACCGGCCTCGCTGACAGGTTGCGCGGCCAGGACCTGCCCTCGCACGCAGTCGTGGCCTTGCCCGGGTTCGACGAGTTCGTCCTCGGGTTCAAGGACCGGTCGTTGCAGCTCACGCCCGGTTCCTTCGAGCGCGTTGTGCCCGGTGGGAACGGCATGTTCCGTGCCACCGTGGTGGCAGAGGGCCAGGCGGTCGCAACCTGGAAACGCACGCTGAAGCCCGGCCGGGTCATGGTGGAGGTCGAACCACTGGCGGCCCCCTTGGGGCCTACGGTGCTCGCCGCCACCTTCGCGCCGTACGGGCACTTCCTGGGCCGTCAGGTGGAGGTACGTCAGGCCGGGGGTTGAACCCTGGCGACCACTTTCTCCCCTGGTGCGCCGGGCATGCTGAGCGTGAGGGTGGTGCGGATTTCGAGGTGGCGGAGCAGGAACGAGCGTTCGTCGAGTCGCTTGCGGCGGAGCCAGCTGGTGACTTCGTCGTTGCATTTGCTGGTGTTGCAGGACCGGCAGGCGGGGACAACGTTGTCGAGGGTGTAGCGCCCGCCGCGAGAGATCGGCAGGACGCAGTCTCGTTGCAGCGGCGTGCTGGTCGCACCGCAGTACGCGCAGCCACCCCACGCGTCCTTCAACGCGGCCCACTGCCGGTCGGTCAGGTCGTGGACCACGCGCTCCAAGCGTCGTTTGCGGCGCAGGTCCGCGCGAGCCTTGCGACTCCTGCTCACAGCCATTCCCGCAGACTACGACGCCGCGATGTTCGTCAGCGCGTCACGGCCATGGCGCGCCACCACAGCTGCATTCTGCCCATCGAGCGTCGGTTGAGGGTCACGACGGCCCGGAGCCAACACCAAGACGTCCCCGGGCCACGCGGGCCCGGGGACGTCTCGTTCGCTCGTGTCAGGCCGTGGCCGGAGCCGTGATGCGGCGGGCGGCCAGCACGCCGGCCCCGGAGAGGACGCCGAGGGCGATGGCACCCCAGGAGGCCAGCGGCGACCAGGCCAGACCGAGGGCCGCGTCCAGGGAGTAGGCGCCGGCGCCGGTCAGGGCGAGCGCAGCACCGATGACCGCGTAGACGAGCGGCAACTCGTAGCCGCCGTCGGTGTTCCACAGACCCTTGCCGGCATGCACGCTTGCCGCGACGAGCAGGGTGCCGATGACGCCTGCGCCCGCGAGCGGGGTGAGCAGGCCGAGCGCCAGCAGCAGGCCGGCGCCGAGCTCGGTGGCGCCGGCGATCAGCGCCATCGTGCGGCCGGGGCGGAAGCCGAGTTGATCGAAGAACGCGCCGGTCCCCGCGACGCCGTGCCCGCCGAACAGGCCGAACAGCTTCTGGGCGCCGTGGCCGG
>CAZZGU010000320.1:0-2310 GCA_964653755.1 uncultured Nigerium sp.
CCGGATCGAGCACAGCACCATGTCGTCGGTGTCGAGCAGCCCACTGCCGTACAGCGAGAGCTGCACCGAGTGCAGGGCCGTCTCGTCACGGTCGAGCAGGATCAGCTTCGACGGGCCCAGCCGCTTCACCTGGCGGGCCAGCTCGGAGCCGATCGAGCCGCCGGCGCCGGTCACCATGACGACCTGCCCGGTCACGTACCCGGCGATCCCGGTGAGGTCGGTCTTGATCGGACGCCGCCCCAGCAGGTCGGCCACGTTGAACTCGCGGATCTGACCCAGGCTGACCCGGCCGCCGATGAGCTCGCGCACGGGCGGGACGATGACGAACTTCAGCCCCGCGTCGCGGCAGCGGTCGGACACGCTCTGGATCAGCTGGGGTTCTGCCTCGGTGATCGCCAGGATGACGACCTCGGCACCCTGCTGGCGGGCGATGGCGATGAGGTCCTCGCCCCTGCCGAGCATTCTGTAGCTGCGGACCCGGAAGAAACGCTTGGCCGGGTCGTCGTCGACGAAGCCGACCAGCCGGTACGGGGCATCGTGCGCGGTGTCGACCAGGCGCGCAACCTGGGATCCCGCGTCACCAGCCCCGTAGACCAGGGCGGGCGCAGCGACGTCCTGACCGCCGCGGCGGCGTTCGGAGTGGTAGATCGTGCGGAACAGCCAGCGGCCGGCCGCCATGAACACCATCGCCAACGGCGGCAGCATCAACGCCACGCCGCGGGGGAACTTCGGATTGAACACGAAGAAGATCACCGCCAGCGCGGCGGCAACCATGACAACCAGGAGCCCCAGCGTGCTCGCCTCGTCGAAGCTGCCGACGCGACTTCGGCCGAGATAGAGGTGCAGCGCGAAGCCGCCCGCCACCTGCAGCGCGATCGCCGACAGGGTGTAGGTGATGACCATCTGCCACTGCGCTTCGGTGAGGGTGAAGTCGTAGCGAACAAGCACGAACAGCAGGAAAGCCAGCGCCCAGGACACGACGTCCCACGCGACGATGATCGAACGCCTCCACAACACCGGTAGCTTCAACACATTCCTCTCCCCCCGAAGATCGACGTTAGTCTAACGCCGCTCCTACGAACGTCCGAAATCGGACGGCAACCGAGACACTCAGCCCGCGATCCCCCACGCCTGGAACTCGGCCAACCCGATGTTCTCGGTCGCCGCGGCGACGGTGGTGATGTTCAGCCGGACGCTCGTCACCGTGCGCGGCGCGAACCCGACCGTGATGCCGGCGCCGGCGTTGTCCAGCGAGCCGACCGGAACCGTCGACCCGTCCGA
Source organism: uncultured Nigerium sp. (assembly GCA_964653755.1). Taxonomy (GTDB): domain Bacteria; phylum Actinomycetota; class Actinomycetes; order Propionibacteriales; family Propionibacteriaceae; genus Propioniciclava. Next base: position 1,282 of record CAZZGU010000320.1, read on the forward strand.
GAACACCAGGGTTCCCGCGGTCACCCGGTCGCTCGCGTTGGGGCGGTCGTGCAGCACGACCTTGTCCAGGGTCACGGGGTGCGGCCACGTGAGCTGGATCCAGCTCCCTGCCTTGCCCGCCACGGTCGCCCACTCGCGGGTGGAGTCGGTCGGGTAGCCCAGCGTGCTGCCGTCGATCGCCTTCGCCGCAGTCTGGGAGGTCGACGCGTCCTGCGAGGACGCCGTCGCCGCCGCGACGCGAGCCAGGTTGGACGTCGACCCCGCCGGCAGGGTCGGCACGGTGGACGCCGTGGACGCCGTGGGCGCGGACGCCGTGGGCGTCGGGCTCGGCGACGGCGCGGGCGCCTTCACCGTGGTGGTCGCGGCGACCGGGGCCGCGGTCGTGGCGCCAGCGGTCCCCCAGGCCTGGAACTCGGCCAGCCCGATGTTCTCCGTCGTCGACGCGACCGACGTGATGTTGAACCGGACGCTCGTCACCGTCCGGGCCGCGAACGTGATCGTCGTGGCCGCCCCGGCATTGTCGAGCGACCCCACCGCCACCGACGAGCCGCTTGAGAACACGAGCGAGCCGGCTGTGACGCGGTCGCCCGTGTTGGGCCGGTCATACAGGACGACCTTGCTCAGGGTGACCGGGCTCGCCCAGGTGAGCTGGATCCAGCTGCCCGCCTTGCCCTCGACCGTCGCCCACTCCTTCGTGTGGTCGGTCGGGTAGCCGAGCGTGCTGCCGTCGATCGCCTTGGCGGCGGTCTGGGTCGTCGAGGCATCCTGCGAGGACGCCGTGACCGTCACGCCGGACGTCCGGGCCAGGTTCGTCAACGTCACCGACGGGGTCGGGGACGGGGCCACCGTCGTCGGCTTCGGCGCCGCGGTCGTGGGCGCGGCCGTCGTCGGCTTCACGGTCGTCGGCGCGGCCGTCGTCGGCTTCACAGTCGTCGGCGCCGCGCTCGTGGGAGCGGCCGTCGTCGGCTTCGGCGCCGCGCTCGTGGGAACCGGGGCGCTGGTCGTCCCGGAAGAACCCCAGACCTCGAA
>CAZZGU010000321.1:0-2299 GCA_964653755.1 uncultured Nigerium sp.
AGTAGGGCGCGAAGACCGGGGCGTAGTTGCCGGCCGGGCCGAAGTGGTTGTAGACGACGTCCAGACACACGGCCAGACCGGTGTTGTGCGCGGCGTCCACGAAGCGCTGCAGGGCTTCCGGGCCGCCGTACGCCTCGTGGACCGCGTACAGCGACACACCGTCGTAGCCCCACCCGCGGTCGCCGGGGAAGGGGACGATCGGCATCAGTTCGACGACGTCGACGCCCAGGTCGCGCAGCCAGGGCAGGCGCTCGATCGCGGAGTCTAGTGTGCCGCCGGGGGTGAACGTGCCCACGTGGAGCTCGTAGAACACCTTCCCCAGGACGTCGAGGCCAGGCCAGGCGGCGTCCGTCCAGGCGAACGACGCCGGGTCGGTGACGCGTGAAGGGCCGTGGACGCCGAACGGCTGCCGTCGGCTGCGCGGGTCGGGACGCGGTTCGGTACCGTCGATGCTGAGCAGGTAGTCGGTGCCGACGGGCAGGTCGATCCTCCAGTGCCCGGCCCCCGACGGCGCCATCGACAAGACGCGGGTCGAGCTTGTCGCGTGGGTTGAGCTGGTCGCTTGGGTTGAGCTGGTCGCGTGGGTTGAGCTTGTCGAAACCCCACGCTCCACCACCACGGCGTCCGCCCGGTGGGCCAGGGGCGCCCAGAGTCGGACCTCAGTCACAGGTTCCTCCCTCGGTCGGGGTGTCGTCGGAGGAGGCGTCGCGTTCGAGCCTGGCCTCCAGCGACCGTTTGAGCCAGCGGAAGATGCCGGTGTGTTCCTCGGCTGACTGGCCTGCCTCAGCAGCCGGCGAGGCGGGCGCGGGCGTCCGCGACACCGCCCCGAACGCCGGCGGCGAGTCTCCACCGGACGCCTGCGCGAGCGCCTCGGCCTGCTGGACGGCGGCGTCCGGGGCGGGACCCGCGACCTTCTCCAGCACCGCGGCGGGGTAGGTGGCGAGCAGTTCTGCCAGGGACACGCTGCCGCCCTGGACGGTGCGGCCGGTCAGGACGTCCTGCCAGGTGCCGGCGGGCAGGACGACGGCGTGCTCGGTGAAGCCGGACGCGATGGTCAACGACCGGTGCAGGCGGGCGGCGACCGTCGCGACCTGGGCGTCGCGACCGCGCGCGAAGCACAGGGCGTGGCCCGTGGAGCTGGGCAGCGGGCGGTAGAGGGCGTCGCGCCCGACGAAGACGTCCGGACGCCGGCGGCGCAGCCGCAGGATCGCGCGGGTGAGGTGCATCTTCTCCTCGGCGAGGGTGAGCGGCGCGCGCCGATCGAGGTACGACAGCGTCGTGGCGAGCGCGTCGAAGTCGGCCCGGCGGCGGTTGTCGGGGTCGACGAGCCAGTTCTGGAGCGACTCGCAGCCCTGATAATTGTCGGCGACGCCAAGACAGGTCAGCTGGATGGCCTTGCGGGAGAGCACGGAGGTGCGCACCGACGGGGCCACGAGCTTGAACCACTCGGTGAACCCGGTGACGACGTCGTCGTCGGTGAGGATCTGCGCGAGGCGGTCGGTGAGCACCTTCTCCTTGTCGGCGTCCTGGTGTGTCCAGGAGGTCCAGATCTTCTGCTCGCGAGCGGCCTTGAGGGCGTAGGTCTGGATGCGCTCCAGCTCGATGGGGCCGTTGTCGGTCCAGGTGCCGGCGATGATCTGCCACAGCAGGTTCTCGGTGTGGCCCTCGACGCCGTCCATGAGGGGGTGCAGCTTGTTGATCATCGCCCGCCACTCGGGCGCGTACTGGGAGAGGACGCCGATGCGGGAGCGGACGTCCTCGCTGCGCTTCGTGTCGTGGGTGGTGCCGCAGGTCATGGTCGCGGGCCAGGTGGCGGCCATGTCGGAACACCAGCTGTGGAACTGGTCCGGCGCGATGCCCCAGGTTTCGGGGGAGCCGCCGACCTCGTTGAGGGCGACCAGGTGGGTCCAGCGGTAGAAGGCGGTGTCCTCGACGCCCTTGGCCTGCACGGCGCCGCACACCTGCTGGAAGCGCACGACGAGCTCGTCGCGGATCGCGCGCTGTGCGTGCCCTGCCGAGCCGACCTCGCGGCCCAGGACCAGGTCGACGACGACGTCGAGGGTGTCGTGCAGGTCGGCGTCCAGCACCTCGCGTGCGCGGGTGGCGGCCTCGGTGACCAGCTCGACCGACTCTTCGGGGGCCTCCTCGCCAGGGACGATGTAGGCGCGGTAGCGGTCCATGAAGACGACGAGTTCGACCAGGCAGGCGCGGATCCACCGGAACGCGTGGTCGCGCAGGTAGACGTCCTCCCGGCAGATGGTGTCGGCCAGCGTCGCGATGCGGTGCACCTCGGCGAACA
>CAZZGU010000322.1:0-2257 GCA_964653755.1 uncultured Nigerium sp.
GAAGAGGTACACGTCCGGCTTGCGCACCAGCGCCCGCGCGATGGAGAGACGTTGGCGCTGTCCCCCCGAGACGTTCGTGCCGCCCTGGGTGATGGCCGCGTCCAGCTGCCCGGGCATCCGCTCGACGAAGTCGCGCGCCTGGGCGACCTCGAGGGCGTGCCAGAGGTCGGCGTCCGTGGCGTCGGGGTTGCCGTAGCGCAGGTTGGACGCCACGGTCCCGGTGAAGAGGTACGCCTTCTGGGGGACCAGCCCGACCGAACTCCACAGCACCTCGGGGTCGAGCGCGCGGACGTCGACGCCGTCAACGAGCACCTGGCCCGACGTGGCGTCGAAGAGCCGGGGGATCAGGTTGAGCAGCGTCGTCTTGCCCGCGCCGGTCGACCCGATGATCGCCGTGGTCTCGCCGGGGCGGACGGTGAACGAGATGCCCGACAGCACCGGCGCCTCGGCGCCCGGATAGGAGAACCCGACGTCGTCGAGGCGGACCTCACCGCGCGAGGTGACCTCCGAGACGCCGTGCGCCGGGGGCACCACGGTGGACGACGTGCGCAGCACCTCCTGGAGGCGGACGGCACACACCTGGGCGCGGGGGGCCATCATGAGGATGAAGGTGCTCATCATCACGCTCATCAGGATCTGGATGAGGTACTGCAGGAACGCGGTCAGCTGACCGATCTGCATCTGGCCCGCGTCGACGCGCAGGCCGCCGAACCACATCACGCCCACGCTGGACGCCGCCATCACCAGCTGGACCACGGGGAAGAACGTCAGCATGCGGCGTCCGACGCGCAGGGCGGTGTCGGTGAGGTCGGCGTTGGCGCGCGCGAACCGGGCGGCTTCGTGGGTCTCACGGACGAACGCCCGGATGACCCGCAACCCGCTGATCTGCTCGCGGAGCACGCGGTTGAGGACGTCGATGCGTCCCTGCATCTGCCGGAACAGCGGCAGCGCCTGCAGGAGGATGGTGACGATGATGCTGCCCATGACCGTGACGGCGACGGCCAGCAGCCAGGCCAGCCCGGCGGCGTCGCGCAGCGCCATCACCACCCCGCCGACCATCATGATGGGCGCCTGCACGATCATGAGCGCGCTCATGAGCACGAGCTGCTGCACCTGCTGCACGTCGTTGGTCGTGCGGGTGATGAGCGACGGCGCCCCGAACTGGTTGACCTCACGCGTCGAGAACGACAGGACGCGATGGAAGACGGCGGCCCGGAGGTCCCGGCCGAAGCCCATGGCCGTGCGCGCGCCGAACCACGCGGCCGCCACCTGGCCGCTGATCTGCAGCAGGGACACGCCGAGCATGACCATCCCCAGCGACCAGATGGTCCCGGTGTCGCCGCGGGCGACGCCGTCATCGATGATGCGGGCGTTCAGGGTGGGCAGGTAGAGCGACGCGATCGTCGCGACGAGCTGGAAGCCCACCACGAGCGCGATCGCCCCCCGGTACGGCTTCAGGAAGGTGCGGAGGGTGGCGATCAGCATGGGTTGCTCCTGGACAGGCCGTGGAGGAGGAGGTCGGTGAGGGCCGGGGGGTCGGCGAGGGAGGCGTCGCCGGAGACCTGGTGCGTCGCTCCGAAGGCGAACGCGAGAAGGGTCGCGGCGGCCACCCGCGGAGGGACGCGCAGGGCGTCCGCGTGCCGTTCGAGCGGCGCGGTGACGAGGTCGACCACGTGCGCGTGCAGTGCGCGGGGGTCGGGACGGGGGCAGCCCGGTGACCCGTCGGTCGGTGGGGCGGCTACGTGGACGCCCGGGTGCCCCAGGGCCCCCAGCAGGGTCCGGACGCGGGCGAGTTGGTCGACGACCGCGCGCGCGAGCGCCTCGACGGTGGCTCGCAGGTCGGCGTCCGGGGGGAGTGCAGCCACCTCGGCGGCCAGCGTTTCGGTGGACAGCGCGTCCGTCAGGCACGTGTGCAGGAGGTCCGCCTTCGACTCGAACACGCGGAAGATCGTCCCCTCGGCGACCCCGGCGGCTTCCGCGATCTGGCGGGTGGAGACGTCGGGTCCGTGGGCGAGGAGCAGCGGTCGCGTGGCCTCGACAAGGGCACGCCGGCGCTCCTCGGGCGGGAGTGGGTTGGCTCTGCTCACGGCGGTCCAGCATAGGTGAGTGAGTGCTCACTCACAACCGGGGGTCAGGGCGCGGGGGCGGTGGAGCGACGGATGATGAGGTCGGGGTGGAACAGCACAACGGGTAGAAACTCTCAGAAACCTTGCGTTACGCTGGCAGGGACGGGCTGCAGTGGCGCCGCCCCCCACGA
>CAZZGU010000323.1:0-2227 GCA_964653755.1 uncultured Nigerium sp.
GAGCTAAGGGGACTCGAACCCCTAACCCCCTGCTTGCAAAGCAGGTGCGCTGCCAGTTGCGCCATAGCCCCGGACGACAGGTAATGCTACGCCACGGCGTCCGATGTCCCCAAAGTGTCTGGCCGGCAAATCCCCCACGGCGCACCCGGTGTTTGCGATGATGCCCCCAGCGTCAGCACGTGTCGCGAATGCCCGGAGGAGGCTTGCATGGATGCGGTCCTGTCGTTCCTGGACACCGTCAACACCTACATGTACACGTGGGTGCTCATCTACGTCCTCGCCGCAGTGGGGATCTACTTCACGATCCGGACGCGTGGCCTGCAGTTCCGCCTGTTCGGGCGGATGGTCAAGGAGATCCTGACCTCCGGCAAGCACGAGGGTAGTGGCATCACCCCGTTCCAGGCCTTCGCGATCGGCCTGGCCTCCCGCGTGGGGACCGGCAACATCGCGGGGGTCGCGATCGCCATCACGCTCGGCGGCCCCGGTGCCGTCTTCTGGATGTGGGTCATCGCCCTGATCGGCATGGCCACGGCGTTCGTCGAAGCGACGCTCGCTCAGTTGTTCAAGGTGACCTGGCACGACGGCACCTTCCGCGGTGGACCGGCGTTCTACATCTGGCGCGGTCTGAAGTCCTGGAAGTGGGGTGCCGCCTTCGCGGTCGCGCTGCTGTTCACCTTCGGCGTCGCGTTCGAGATGGTGCAGGCCAACACGATCGCGGCAACCTTGCAGTCGGCTCACGGCGTCCCGGTCTGGATCACGGCGATCCTGTTGGCGATCATGACGGGTGCCGTCATCCTCGGCGGCATCAAGTCCGTGGCCCGCGTCGCCGAGTGGGTGGCCCCGCTCATGGCGGCGGTGTACATCCTGCTGGCCCTGGTGATCCTGGCGCTCAACATCGATCGTCTGGGCTTCGTCTTCTACGAGATCATCGCCTCCGCGTTCGGGATCAGCGAGGCTTTCGCGGGGACTGCCGGAGGGGTCGCCGCTGCGATGCTCAACGGCATCAAACGCGGCCTCTACTCCAATGAGGCCGGCATGGGCTCCGCCCCGAACGCTGCCTCGACGGCGACCACGAGCCACCCTGCCCGGCAGGGCCTGATTCAGTCGGCGGGCGTGTTCGTGGACACCATGCTGGTGTGCTCGGCGACCGCGTTCATGATCCTGCTGTCGGACGCCAGCGTGTACTCCCCAGGCATGGAGGTGGAGGGCGCCACCCTCACCCAGACCGCGGTCACGCACCATCTTGGGGACTGGATGACGTTGCCCATGACCATCCTGATCTTCACGTTCGCCTACTCGACCATCATCGGCAACTACGCCTACGCCGAGATCAACCTCGATTACCTCACCGGTGAGAAGCACGAGCATGATCTCGCGCTTCGCGTGGTCGTCATCGCGTCGGTGCTGGTGGGGGCCTTCCTCAAGCTCGACGTGGTCTGGAGCCTGGCCGACGTGTCCATGGGGGTGATGGCGCTGATCAACCTGGTCGCGATCATCCTGCTGGGCAAGTGGGCCTTCGGCGTCCTGCGCGACTTCGAGGCCAGCAAGGGCGGGAAGCCCTTCATCGCGACGGACAACCCGCACCTGCCCGGCAGTCTGGAAACCGACATCTGGGTCGCGGACAATCCGACGCTGAGCCGATCACGCCAGTAGTTGCAACAGGTTCGTCACGTGTCGGGGGCCGCAACTACGCTGTTCCCATGTGGTCCAAGCGCGAAGAGGTCGACTACGCGCTGCAACGCCGGAACACGCTCCGTGCGCTGCAGGGGCGTCGTCGCGCCTTGGCGCGCGAGGAGGTGTGTGACGCGGATCCCCTTCTGATCCGGTCGGCGCTCCATCACGGCGAACCGCACCACGCGCCGTGCCCGGTTTGTGGGGGGAACCGGATGGCCTTGCTCAACTACGTGTTCGGGGATCAGCTGGGCCAGTACTCGGGGCGCATCAAATCCACCCCCGAGCTCGACGCGATGCAGAACGACTTCGGCGAGTTCAGGGTGTGCGTCGTCGAGGTGTGCCATGAGTGTGGCTGGAACCACATGATCAACTCCTACCTCCTGGGGGACGGCGTGCGGCGCCGCCCTCCGCGCAGACAGAAGACAGTCGAGGACATTTATGGCTAACGCGAAGCGGGCAACGGGAGCTCAGAGGGCCGGCGGCAGTCGCGGGCGCTCACTTCTCAAGAGGCTCGGAATCGTGGTGGTCGCACTCGCGGTCCTCGGCGCCGCGT
>CAZZGU010000324.1:0-2219 GCA_964653755.1 uncultured Nigerium sp.
TAGATGTCGGAAACGCTCTTGGTCGACTCGATCTCGGCACAGGCGTCGTCGGCGGCGACTTCTTCGCCCACCTGGGGCAGCGAGACGTAGACGACGTCGCCGAGTTCGTCGGCGGCGAAATCGGTGATGCCGACCCGGACGGTCGAGCCGTTCCCGCCGCGGCACCATTCGTGCTTATCGGTGTAGCGCAGGTCCTCAGGAAACACGGGACAACTCCTTCGAAGCGATACGGTCGGCGTGCCTGGGCACGGACCCACACTAGTGCAGCGGGGCTCAGGCGTGTGCAGCCCATTGGTCGGCAAGGAGGGCGCGTGTCTGCTCCAGCAGCTGCGGCAGCGCCTTGGTGCGCGCCACGACCGGCATGAAGTTCGAGTCGCCACCCCAGCGGGGCACCACGTGCTGGTGCAGGTGCGCCGCGATGCCGGCGCCCGCCACCTCACCCTGGTTCATACCGAGGTTGAACCCTGCGGGCCGGGACACCGCCCGCAGGACCCGCATCGCCCGCTGGCTCTGCGCTGCGAACTCGGCCGTCTCGGCCGCGGTCAGGTCCGTGTAGTCGGGGACGTGCCGGTACGGGCAGACCAGCAGGTGCCCGGGGTTGTAGGGATACAGGTTCATCACGACGAAGACGAACTCGCCCCGGTGCACGACGAGGCCCTCGGCGTCCGGGCGGCCGGGCGCACGACAGAACGGGCAGGAGGGCGCCCCGGGATCGGTGGGCTTGTTCTCGCCGTCGATGTAGACCATGCGGTGCGGCGTCCACAGGCGCTGGAAGGCGTCCGGGACGCCCGCGAACCGTGTGGCGGCCTCGCAGTCATCGCTCACGCCGGTGCCCCCGGGTTCGTGTTCGTCCGGCTCGCGATGAACGCCACGATGTCCTGCACCGCCTGCTCGGCGGGTACTCCGTTGCGCTGCGAGCCGTCCCGGTAGCGGAACGACACCGCATCGGAGGCCACGTCCTCGCCGCCGGCGATGAGAACGAAGGGCACCTTCTCCTTGGCTGCGTTGCGGATCTTCTTGCCGAAGCGGTCGTCGGAGTGGTCCACCTCGACGCGGACGCCGTGGGCGCGCAACCGCGCCGCCACGTCGTCGAGATAGGGCCCGAACTCTGCCGCGACCGGAATGGCGGCGACCTGCACCGGGGCCAGCCACGCCGGGAAAGCCCCGGCGTAGTGCTCGGTGAGCACGGCGAAGAAGCGCTCGATCGAGCCGAAGAGCGCCCGGTGGATCATGACCGGACGCTTCCGGCTGCCGTCCGGCGCCGTGTACTCGAGCTCGAAGCGCTCGGGCAGGTTGAAGTCGAGCTGGATGGTCGACATCTGCCAGGTGCGTCCGATGGCGTCGCGTGCCTGTACGGAGATCTTGGGGCCGTAGAACGCGGCGCCACCCGGATCGGGCACGAGCTCGAGCCCGGACGCCGTGGCGACCTCGGCCAGCGTCCGGGTGGCCTCGTCCCACGTCTCGTCGTCGCCGACGAACTTGTCGGGGTTCTTGTCGGAGAGTTCGAGGTAGAAGTCGTCCAGACCGTAGTCCTTGAGCAGGTCGAGGACGAACGTGAGCAGGCGGGCGAGTTCGTCCCGCATCTGCTCGCGGGTGCAGTAGATGTGCGCGTCGTCCTGGGTGAAGCCGCGGGCCCGCGTCAGGCCGTGCACCACGCCGGACTTCTCGTTGCGGTACACGGTCCCGAACTCGAACATCCGCAACGGCAGCTCACGGTAGGAGCGCTGCCGGGCGCGGAAGATCAGGTTGTGGAACGGACAGTTCATCGGCTTGAGGTAGTAGTCGACGCCCTGCTTCGTGACCTGGCCCTCGGCGTTGCGCTCCTCGTCCATCTGCATGGGCGGGTACATGCCATCGGCGTACCAGTCCAGGTGCCCGGAGGTCTGGAAGAGCGCGGCCTTGGTGATGTGGGGGCTGTTGACGAACTGGTAGCCCTCGGCGAGGTGACGGCGGCGGGAGTAGTCCTCCATCTCTGCGCGGACGATGCCGCCACGCGGGTGGAAGACCGCCAGGCCCGAGCCGACCTCCTCGGGGAAGCTGAACAGGTCCAGTTCAACCCCGAGCTTGCGGTGGTCGCGCTTGGCGGCCTCCTCCAGGCGGGTGCGGTAGGCGACGAGGTCGTCCTTCGTGGGCCAGGCCGTGCCGTACAGGCGCTGCAACTGCTGGTTGCGCTGGTCGCCGCGCCAGTAGGCGGCGGACGTGCGCATCAGGGCGTACCC
>CAZZGU010000325.1:0-2197 GCA_964653755.1 uncultured Nigerium sp.
TCACGGGAGCATTCGCCATCAAACCCGCCCAACCAGGCCAGCGGATCGAGGCTGAACTACCGCGCAGCGGAGGTGCGCCTTCCAGATTGCGGAGATCTGCGCATTCCTGCTCCAACGAGCCCCCGCGAGCGGTTGAAGTGTGCGAGTTATTCGCTGATGTCAGAGAGGTCGACCCCACGCTCAGTGGCGAGGGCGTTGATCTTCTCGGCGTCGTCGACTTGGACACAGACGCACGTCTGAAGACCACCGTGGTCGCGACGCACGATGTAGAAGGCGGTGCTGTCGGTCAGCTGGCGGTCGAGGGCATGGATCATTCCGGGTGTAGACCAGAGACTGGCAGCGGCCTGGGAGTCGAAGTCGGTCAGCGTGGCGGCGTAACGGCTGAGGAAGGCGTCGACCTCGGCGTCAGGCTGGTTCATGTCACGACTGTAGGGGCGGTTCCCGCAAGGTGCACGGGCAACAGCGCCACTGATGGCTCTCACCTGCGCGGGCGCTCCAGCGCGGGGCCGATTCAGGAAGTTGCTACGGGCCACCGCCGGCGTGAGCGCCTTGCGATTGGAGGGGGACATCAGCGACGCCATCGAGGGGGGAAGCTCTTCACCTGTCACGCGCTCGACAACGCCAATGGGCCTCCGCAACGGCATCACTCGATCGCGCCAGAAATGCCATCGTCTTCTGCCGGCGCTTACCTGGGTGTTTGGGCGTAGCCTGAACTGGAGTGTGTAGCCATGTGCTCGCAGATCGCGCGAGCACCATCAATCAGATCCATCATGTCGAGCCTCCCTTAGGAGATGAGGACGATGACCAGGATCACCACCTTTGACATCACCGACAAGGTCGGAACCACCGCGCTGGCCCGGATCACGGGCGGGCTGTATCTGGCGTTCATCGTCACGTCCGTCCTGGCGGACGTGTTGGGCAACATTGGTTTGGGAAATGCCGAGCAGGTCTACGGATCGATCACCACCGCTGGCTGGTCGTTCCGCGTCGGTCTGGTCGTTGCGTTCGTGTCAGCGTTCCTGTTCCTGATGGCCGCCTGGGGGCTCTATGTCCTGCTGCGGACCGTCAACCAGGATGTAGCGCTGTTGTTCCTCCTGCTCAACGCGGTCGGAGTCGCCGTCCAGTGCGCAAGCCAGCTCCAACTGGTGTCCGCCATGCTCATCGTGGATACCGGTGGGGCGCCCACGACTTTCCAACCGGCACAGACCGAGGCGATGGCGTTGCTCGCCATCAACGTGTACCGGATGGGCTTTGTCGCCGCCCAGTTGTTCTTCGGCACCTGGCTGTTCCCGCTCGGCTACCTCGTCTACAAGTCCGGGTTCCTGCCGCGCATCCTGGGCGTGCTGCTCATCCTGGACGGGGTCGCCGAGATGATCTGGTTCCTCCAGGCGTTCCTGCTGCCGGCCTACCCGCAGATCAAGATGCCCGGGACCGCCGTGAGTCTCCTGGCCGAGGTCGGGCTGGCGTTGTGGCTCCTCATCAAGGCAGTGAAGGTGACCACGCCCACGATTGCAGTCTCGGCGCCGCCCGGTGCCCCTGAAGCACGACCCTCCAGATGACGACCACCACACCCGACAGGGGGATCCGGGCCACGGTGGTCCGGCTCGGTCTGGGTGGAGCAGCGGGATTCTGGGTGACGAACTTCGCGATCTCGCTTACCCCCATCGCGGCGGAATACCGCGCGGCTCTCGGGATCACCTACCTGCCCATGCTCGGCGAAGCCCTGCTCGGGGGGCTGATCATCGGGTTCGGTGTCAGCTATGCCCTGCTCCGCTTCTACGGCCGACTCCCGACGTCCAGCCCCCTCGTGAAGGCGGTCCTGCTGAGCCTTGTCGCTCTCATCGTGGTGACGGTCCTCGTCGAGATCCCCCCGCGGTTGCTCGCGTCCACGAACACCGACCTGCGCTACTTTCTCATCGGCACCGCCTTCAACACCCTCCGGGTCGGCGCTCTGGGTTTGGCGATCGGCTACCTGTACCGCAGGCCCGCCCGACCCACTCCGGCCACTGCACAGAAGACGAATTCCGAGAAGCCGACGACCTGAGTGCTGGCCTGCGTGTCCCCAAGCCCCGCCAATCTCCGGCAGCATCCACATCGACCGCGCTGACCGTGCGGCTGTTCCGGACGTTGGCTGGTCGCCACGGTGATCCGGTGTCAGGCTGGAGTGATGGCTCCTGAGGACGGCTTCTACACTCGC
>CAZZGU010000326.1:0-2184 GCA_964653755.1 uncultured Nigerium sp.
TGCGCGGCGGCCGGCCCGTGCTCGTGCTCGACGACGCGGACCGGGAGAACGAGGGCGACGTCATCCTGGCCGCCGCGTTGGCCACTCCGGAGTGGCTGGCGTGGACGATCCGGCACAGCTCCGGCTACCTGTGCGCCCCGCTGCCCGGCGAGCTCGCCGATCGGCTCGACCTGCCCCTCATGGTCAGCAACTCCGCCGACCCGCTGCGCACCGCGTACACCGTTTCGGTGGACGCCGCCGCCGGCGTCACCACCGGCATCAGCGCCGCCGACCGCACCCGGACCCTCCGCGCCCTCGCCGCCCCGGACGCCGCGGCGTCCGACCTGATCCGTCCCGGCCATGTGCTCCCGCTGCGCGCCCGGCCCGGCGGCGTCCTCGAACGCGCCGGACACACCGAGGCGGCCGTCGACCTCTGCCGGCTCGCCGGGCTGGCGCCGGTGGGCGGCATCGCGGAGTTGGTCCACGACGACGGGACGATGATGCGCACCACCGCCGTCCTCGCCCTCGGCGACGAAGCGGACCTGCCCGTTCTCACCATCGCCGACCTCATCGCGTGGCGGCGGCTGCACGACCGGGTCGCCGAGGTGGCCCGCACGTGGCTGCCGACCCGGCACGGGCGCTTCGAGCTCGTCGGCTACCGCGACCTGCGCACCGGCGCGGAACACCTGCTCGTGGTGAGCCCGCACGGGCTGGGTTCGGCGGACGCCCCGCCGCTCGTGCGCCTCCACTCGGAGTGCCTCACCGGGGACGCCTTCGGCTCGCTCCGCTGCGATTGCGGTCCGCAGCTCGATCGGGCACTGGCGCTGATCGGACGGCGTCCGGGCGCGGTGGTGTACCTGCGCGGGCATGAGGGACGCGGAGTCGGCCTGCTCAACAAGCTGCAGGCCTACGCCCTTCAGGACTGCGGCCGCGACACCGTCGACGCCCAGCTCGACCTCGGCCTGCCCGTGGACGACCGCGAGTACGGCGCGGGGGCGGCGATCCTGGCGGCGTCCGGGGTGCAGCGGGTGCGGTTGTTGACCAACAACCCGGCCAAGGCGTCCGGACTGGTCGCGCACGGGGTCGCGGTGGCTGCGGTCGAGCCGCTGCGGATCCCGCCCAACCCGGCGAACCGGCGTTACCTCGTGACCAAGGCCGAGCGACTCGGCCACCAGTTGACGCCTGACCTGGCGGAAGGAGCCTGACATGGCCGGATCCGGAGCCCCCAGCCTCGCCGTCACCGCGCCCGACCTGCGCGTGGCCATCGTCGCCGCGTCCTGGCACGAGGTGGTGATGGGCGGCCTGTTGGACGGCGCGCGCCGCGCCCTCGCGGCGGCGGGGGTGACCGACGTCGTCGAGGTTCGCGTGCCCGGGGCCTTCGAGCTGCCCGTCGCGTGCGCGACGCTGGCAGACCGGGGTGAGCGGGCCGACCGGGCCGACGGGGCCGACGGGGCCGACGGGGCCGACGACTTCGACGCGCTCGTTGCGCTCGGCGTCGTGATCCGGGGCGGCACCCCGCACTTCGACTACGTGTGCGCCGGCGCGACCCAGGGGATCACGGAGGTGATGGTCCGGACGCGGACGCCGATCGGCTTCGGCGTCCTGACCTGCGACGACGAGGCGCAGGCGCTCGCCCGCGCGGGCCTGCCGGGCTCGGTCGAGGACAAGGGATACGAGGCTGCGATGGCCGCCGTCGCCACTGTGCTGGCCCTGCGCGGGATCGGCTGAAGCGACCGGCTAAGGTCAGCGGCGGAAGGGAGACCCGATGGCCACGACGGAGTCCAGCGAGGCAAGGCTGGCGTTCCTGATCGACGCCGACAACGCGAGCCCCCAGTACCTGGAGCGGCTGGTGGTGGAGGTCGCCAAGTACGGCAAGGCCAGCGTCCGGCGCGCGTACGGGGACTGGACGTCGAACCGGCTGGCGTCCTGGAAGGGGGAGTTGCTGCAGCACTCGATCCAGCCGATGCAGCAGTTCAGCTACACCACCGGTAAGAACGCCACGGACAGCGCGCTGATCATCGACGCCATGGACCTTCTGTACGCGGGCAACGTGGACGGGTTCTGCATCGTGTCGAGTGACAGCGACTTCACGAGGCTGGCGGCGCGCATCCGGGAGCAGGGGCTGCGGGTCTACGGCTTCGGTGAACGCAAGACGCCGCAGCCGTTCGTCTCCGCCTGCGACACCTTCATCTACGTGGAGAACCT
>CAZZGU010000327.1:0-2165 GCA_964653755.1 uncultured Nigerium sp.
CCCGGCGGCCTGCATGGGGTCACCGTATCGAAAAGGCTCTTGACAACGTGCGTAGTTCGGGGGGATTGAGCCGCACTGCCGAACGGTCGGTTGCCGCAAGGAGTCGCGCAGGCGTCCCAACCTACGGTACCGTAACTTCTGTGTTGCTGAACGAACCGGATTCTTCCCGGACGCCGACCTCCTGGCCGACCCTCATCCAGGGCGGGATGGGCATCGCCGTCTCGTCGTGGCAGCTCGCGCGCGAGGTGTCGCTCGCGGGGCAGCTGGGTGTCGTGTCCGGCACCGCCCTGGACGCCGTCGTGGCGCGCACGCTGCAGGACGGGGACCCCGGCGGTCACGTCCGTCGGGCGCTGGAGCACTTCCCGTCCCCCTCGATGGCGGCTCGGGTGCTCGACACCTACTTCCTGGAGGGCGGGCGTCCGAATGGTCGGCCGTACCGTCCGCACCCCACGCTCGGGGTCCATCCCGGGAAGACAGCCATCGAGCTGAGCCTCGTGGGCAACTTCGCCGAGGTCTGGCTGGCCAAGGAAGGCCACGACGGCGTCATCGGGATCAACCTGCTGGAGAAGCTGCAGATGGCCACCCCGTCGGCGGTGCTGGGGGCCATGCTCGCCGACGTCGACTACGTGATCATGGGCGCCGGGGTCCCGCGGGAGATGCCCCGCCTGCTCACCGAGTACGCCGCCGGGCGTACCGGGTCCCTGACGATCGATGTCGTCGACGCCACCCATCCGCACGTGGCCCAACTCGACCCCCGGGCCTACCTCGGCGACGACCTGCCCGAGCTCCGGCGTCCGGCCTTCCTGGCCATCGTCTCGCTCCCGGTGCTGGCGGGCTTCCTCAATCGTGACCCCGAGATCCGGCCCGAGGGCTTCATCGTCGAGGGCCCGGTGGCCGGCGGCCACAGCGCGCCGCCGCGCGGGAAGATGGTGCTGGACGACCGCGGCGAGCCTGTGTACGGCCTCAAGGACATCGCCGACCCCGCGAAAATGGCCGCGCTCGGTCTGCCGTTCTGGCTGGCCGGCGCCTACGGCCACCCTGACAGGATCGTCGAGGCGCTCGAAGCCGGCGCCGCCGGCGTCCAGGTCGGCACGGTGTTCGCCATGGCCGAGGAATCCGGGCTCCGCACCGACCTGCGCGAGCAGCTCCTCGAACAGCTCGCCGCAGGCACCCTGGAGGTCATCAATGACCCGCTCGCGTCGCCGACCGGGTTCCCCTTCAAGGTGGCCCAGCTTCCGGGCACGCTCGCGGAGGGCGACCGGTACGCCGAGCGCGGACGCATCTGCGACCTCGGCTACCTTCGCACGCCGTTCGAGGCGGGCGGCAAGGTGCGGTACCGCTGCCCGGCCGAGCCGATCGACGTCTACCAGCGCAAGGGCGGCCAGTTCGACGAGACCACGGGCCGCAAGTGCCTGTGCAACTCCCTGCTCGCCAACGTCGGGCTGGGGCAGGTCCGCCACGACGGCTACGTCGAGGAGACGCTCGTGACCCTCGGTCAGGATCTGGCGGGGCCGAAGGAACTGATCGTGCGGTACCCCGCCGGGTGGACGGCGTCCCAGGCCGTCGAGTGGCTCCTCGCCGGCGTGCCGTCCGCAGGTCGCTGAAACCAATCAGGCTGGCGCGTCGCCGAACTGGAACTGGCGCCCGGTCACGCTGTGGACGACGATCCGGACGAATGTCGTCTTCACCGTCGGCACCCACGAGTGCAGGGGCAGGGTCTCGGCGTGGGCGATGTCGTCGCGCGAAGTCAACACCTCGGCCTCGCCCCGGGCGATCACGCTCACGCCCTCGTGGGCGTCCCAGTGGTCGACCTGGAACGCGACCTGGCTGTTGACGGTGAGGAAGAACAGCTTGCTGCCCTCCCCGGTGCGGAACACGAGGCAGCCGCCGTCGACGACGTAGTTGACGGGGAAGATCTCGGGCTCACAGGACATCACCGTGACGATCCGCCCCAACTCGTGGGCGGACAGGATGTCCCAGCAGTCCTCGTCGTCGAGCACGGTGATAGGGCTGGCCGGTGCGTTGTCCATGGGTCCTTTGTACGCCACGACGGGCGGCCGTCCGGGGCTGGCTCAGCCCTCGGAGCACCCGGGGCCTGCCCGGGGCCTGCCCGAGCGCCCTGGTCTCGCCGCGCCGGGTGAGGGCAGCGCCGCCGGTTGGAGCCG
>CAZZGU010000328.1:0-2160 GCA_964653755.1 uncultured Nigerium sp.
GAGGTTGAGGGTTCGGCGGGGCTCGCCGGTGAGACGGACCCGCGACATCGGTCACGCCCGAATTGCCCGATCACCCGTGACGCGCGTCACGGGTGATCGGGTGGGAAGGGCGTGACGCGGAAAGCGGACGGTGCCACCCCTGGGGCCGCGCGGAAAGTGCGCCCCGAGGGACCGGCAGGGCTCAGCGGCGTCCGGCCAGCAGCCCGGCGATCAGGGCATCGAGCCCCAGGCTCGCCAGGGCCTGGCGGGTGTTCTTCTCGAGGCTGACGCAGTTCCGGCAGCCCGGGCCGAGGATCTTGATGTGCGTGTCTCTTTCCCGTGAGGCGGGAGGAGATGGCGTCCGGGGTCAGCCGAACAGGAGGTTGAAGAGGTAGCCGACGACGATGATCCCCGCGGTCACCGAGCCGAAGAACAGGGCCAGCAGCGGGGGCTTGAGGACGCGGCGCAGCATCACCGCGCTGGGGACCGACAACGCGATCGCGCTCATGGTGAACGCCATCACGGTGCCGAGCGCCACGCCTTTCGACCACAGCGCCTCCGCGATCGGCACGACGCCCGCACCATTCACGTACAGCGGGACGGCGGCGAGCGTGACGAGCGGAACCGCGAACGGGTTGTCGGCGCCGGCGAAGCGCGCGAAGAAGTCGGCCGGCACCCAGCCGTGGATGGCGGCCCCGATGGCCACACCCACCAGCACCCATGCCCAGACGCTCGCCAGGACGTCCTTGCTCTCGGCCAGGGCGGCGTCCACCCGTTCGGCGAGCGTCGGGACGTGCCCGTCTGCGCGCAGGTGGGCGGTCCGGGTGGCGAAGACCATGTCCTCGACCCAGCGCTCCAGCCGGAACCGCGAGAAGACGAACCCGATGGCGAAGGCCAGCACGGAGCCGGCCGCCACGTACAGGGCGGCGATGGACCAGCCGAACTGGTCCCCGATCATGATCGCGGCGATCTCGCTGACCAGCGGCGACGCGACCAGGAAGGTCAGCGTGATCGACAGGGGGATGCCCGCCGCCACGAACCCCATGAACAGCGGGATCGAACTGCACGAGCAGAACGGCGTGACCGCCCCCAGCACGACCGCCAGCGCCAGGCCGACGAACAGGCCGCGGCCCTCCAGGTAGGCGCGCGCCCGCCCCAGGTCGAGGCTCGCCCGCAGCAGCCCGATGACGAACATCAGACCCGTGAGCAGCAGGAAGATCTTGACGGTGTCGTAGGCGAAGAAGTGCAGCGCCCCGCCCAGCGGCGTCCCGAGGTCGAGGCCCGCGAGATCGCGGACGATCCACGTCCAGAACGGCAGGTTCGCCCGGTACAGGACGATCCAGGCGACGGCGGCCGTGATGAGGCCGCCGATGAGGCGCGGAGTCGTGGGCGCGCGGCCGGACGCCGTGGCGGTCACGGCCGCGCGGCGACGCCGAGCTCGTCGAGAAGCCCGAGCACACGACGCTTGATCTCGTCGCGGATGGGGCGCACGGCGTCCACGCCCTGGCCGGCGGGGTCGTCCAGGACCCAGTCGAGGTAGCGCTTGCCGGGGTAGAACGGGCACGCGTCGCCGCACCCCATGGTGATGACGACGTCGGACGCCAGGACCGCCTCGTCGGTGAGCACCTTGGGCTTCGCGGCGCTCATGTCGATGCCCTCCTCGGCCATGGCCTGCACGGCGGCGGGGTTGACCTGGTCGCCGGGCGCGGAGCCCGCCGAGCGGACCTCGACGGCCCCGCCGGACAGGTGCGTGAGGTAGGCGGCGGCCATCTGCGAGCGTCCGGCGTTGTGGACACAGACGAACAGAACCGACGGCTTCTCGGGCACGGTTTCTCCTTCGTGATGCGTTGAGTCGGCCGCCCACAGGAGGCTCTTATCGACGTTGATCAATACGACGACAAGCCTCCCAGCCCGCATCGGCGGTTGTCAATATGAGCAGGCGTGGGGTGTCGGCGTGCTGGCAGGCAGGGAAGCTCAGGCCACGGAAGGTCAGGCCAGCGGGGGCGCGGGATCGTCCGGACGCTCGGCGCCGCGGCGGTGGGTCAGGCCGGGGAACTCCTCCTCGTAGGAGCGCGGATCCTCGATGGGCTCCAGGTGGATCAGGACCTCGACGTTCTCCAGCACCTCGTGGAGGCGCGTTTCGAGCTGCACGGTCAGGTCGTGACCCTTCTGGATGGTCCA
>CAZZGU010000329.1:0-2153 GCA_964653755.1 uncultured Nigerium sp.
GGCCTTGGGCACGTTCTGCATCTTGAGTGCGAAGCCCATGTTGTCCCCGACTGTCATGTGGGGGTACAGGGCGTAGTTCTGGAAGACCATCGCGATGTCGCGATCCTTCGGCGGGAGGTTGGTCACGTCGCGGTCGCCGATGAAGATGGCGCCGCCGTTGACCTCCTCGAGGCCGGCGAGCATGCGCAGCGAGGTCGACTTGCCGCAGCCGGACGGCCCGACGAGCACCATGAACTCGCCGTCACCGATCTCGAGGTTGAGCTTGTCGACGGACGGGTGGTCGGCACCGGGGTAGATGCGCGTCGCGTCCTTGAATGAAACCGTGGCCATGCCACTCTTCCTTTCCACGGGCAGGTACGTGCCCGACGATCCGTAGTGGAAAAAGCCGCTGAATGCGGTCCAAACCATTCAACCACACGGCCAGTCATGGCCGGTAGCGGCCGACGGTGCCCTGGCACGCGGGCCGGAACCCTCGTGCGGGTCGTGCAGGTAGGCTCGGCGCGTGACGGACGACCCCAGCGCCCCGGCGGAGGACCCCAGCGCCCCGGCGGAGGACGAGTGGTGGGACGACCCCAGCCTCCCCTGGAGCCACAAGCCGACCCGGGCGGATCTCGGCTGCCTCACCGCCATGGGTTTGGTGGGTGTCTACGGCCTGGTGATGCTGCCGCTGCGTCCTGTCATGCTGGGGTTGGCTCCCCACATCCTCGGATCGCTGGGTTACCGGACCGGCCTCGTCATGGTTGGCGCCCTCGCCTCTGTGGGGGATGTCTGGTGGCCGCTGGTCCTGCTCCTCGGTTCGCTCATGGCCATGAAGTTCGACTGGATCTACTGGTGGGCCGGACGGCTGTGGGGCCGCAAGATCGTGGAAGTGTGGGCCGCAGGCAAGTCCGAACGGACGCGCCGCTGGTACGACCGGGTCTGGGGCGCTACCCGCCGCTACGAGTCGCTCGCCATCGTGGTGACCTACCTGCCGCTGCCCTTGCCGGCCGGCGTCATCTACGCGGCCCTGGGTGCGGCGGGCACCCGGCTGTCGAAGTTCCTCCTGGTCGGGGCGGCGTCCTCACTGGTGACCACGGCCTGCTACCTGGCCCTCGGCTTCTGGATCGGCGAGCCCGCGGTCGAACTCGTCGACGCCTACGGTCGTTACCTGTGGTACCTGTCGATCGCGATCCTCGTGGGCATGCTCGCCGTGTACTGGTGGCGGCAGCGCAGGGCGACCGCCTGACGGCGGGCACAACCCACCTGGAGCCTCCGACAGGATTCGAACCCGCGACCATCCGCTTACAAGGCGGGAGCTCTACCTACTGAGCTACGGAGGCGTGGGGCCGGCGTGGCCCCCGACCATTCTGCCCGCACCGGGGGGGCGGCGCGCAATCCGATCGCCGCCGTCGAGGATCCACCAGTCCGCGAGTTCGCGGGGACGGTGGCGTCGCCAGTGGGTCCGTTCCTGGGCCTCCCAGCGCTCCCACTGCTCGGCGAGCACAGGGCCGTCGCGCGCGATGGCGCGTTCGCGACGGACTCGCGGATCCTCGACCAGCCAGATCCCGGCTGTCGCCAACGCCCGGTTGGCGGGAGTGAGCGCACCGCAGCCCTCGACGATCAACGCCAAGGTGGGGTCGAGGTCGATCCAGGCGTCCGGACGGCCGGTCGTCCAGTTCCACCGCTGGTAACCCGGGCCTTCGGCGCGCAACACGTCGCGGGCCACGGCCGCGGACGCCGCCGCGAGGCCATCCCAGCCAGGGTAGAGCGCGTCCAGGCTGACGAGGGTCGCGGTTCCGGGCCACGCCGCCACCAGGGCCTGGGCGAAGGAGGTCTTCCCGGCCCCGGAACCGCCGTCGATGAGGACGACCGGCCTGTCGGGAGAGGCGAGCTCCACCACGAGGTCGACGAAACGGGGCACGCGCGCAGTTTAGGCGGGTAGGGTCGCGGGCGCGGGAGGTGGCATGGACTGGGTCATCCTGTTGGTCTCGGGCGTTCTTGAGGCCGTCTGGGCGAGCGCTCTGGGGGCGTCTGACGGGCTGCGGCGACGCGGGCCGACGATCCTGTTCGTGGTGGCGAGCGCGGCCAGCCTGGGAGGACTCGGCCTGGCCATGCGCACGCTCCCGCCCGGCACGGCGTACGCGGTGTGGACGGGGGTGGGCGCCACCCTGACC
>CAZZGU010000330.1:0-2151 GCA_964653755.1 uncultured Nigerium sp.
GCCGTTGGCCGTAGATCCGCTGGTGGGAGTCCTCGGCGATGAACAGGTCGTTCGGCCCTTCAGCGACCAGCGCCCGGAGCAGTTGCCAGTGCGCGGGGCTGAGGTCCTGGCCCTCATCGACCAGCACGTGGTCGGCCAGGTAGCCCTCCGAGGGCCCGTTGCGGGCGCAGTGGACTGCTGCGAGTGTGGCGGCTTCGGTGAAGTCGACCGTGCCGTCGATGCGGGCCCTGGCACGGTAGCTCTCGATCACGTCCCACACGGCCGCCCGCTTGGCCCGGTCGAGGGCGACGCCTCGCCCCGGACGCCGCACCTTGAAGTAGGCCTGCCGATCGGTGATGTGGTGGGGCAGCACCACGGCCGCGTACTCGGCGGCGAAGAACGAGTCCGAGCGCAGGGCGTCCGGCAGTGCTGCGCCGGCGTCGGCGATGGCGGCCCGCCAAGCGGTGTTCGGGGTGCGTCCGGTGATCGTCGGCACCGCCACCCCGAGGACCGTTTCCGCGTCGGCGGCGATGTCGTCGCCGGCGCGCTTCAGGATCGCGTTGGCGAGGGCGTCGATGCCGACGACCCGGACGCCGACCGCACCGAGTTCGTCGACGAGGGGCAGGTTGGGGTCGAGCCGGGCCAGGTCGGTGCGCATCTGTTCGGCGAGATTGGTGGTGAAGGTGGTGACCACCACCCGTGCGTTCGGGTTGGCCTGCGCGAGGTGGCGGGCGCGGTGCAGCAGGACGACGGTCTTGCCGGTTCCGGCACCCCCGGACAGCCGGAACGGTCCGCGGTAGGAGCGACCGACGTACTTGCGCTGCTCGGGGTGCAGGAAGACACGCCAGGCGCCGAAGTCGGCCCCCTCGATGACGCGTCGCAGCTCGTCGTTGCTCTCGATCCACGCGAACGAGATCTGGGCGGCCGGGTGTTGGAGGCCCTTGATCAGGCGCTCGTCCTCGGACGCCTCCGGCTCGCTCTCCGCCGCGGTGAGCGAGAACACCTCCTTGACCTCGGCCACCGTGTGTCCGGCCGCGAGCTCCAGCAGGGCCAGGCCCTGCCACTCCACGGCCCCGGCCAGCAACCCCAGCAGTTGGTCCTCGTCGGACGCCGCCAGCGCCGCGGCGGCGAGGGCACCGTCGATGCCGAGCTCGGTGACCAGGTCGTCGCGGGTGAGTCCCCGGCCCGCCAGCAGCGACTGCTTCACCGCCGCGGGCGCGGGTGCCGGCGGCTGCGCCACGGGCAGGGGTTCCTGCTCGACGGCGCCCTGCAGTTCGAACTGCTCGGCTTCGACCGCCGGGGCGGGGACCGTCACGATCTCGGCGATGCCGTTGACCGCGTTCAGCTTGAACACGGTGCGCTTGGCGACCTCGATGGCCTCGTTGTGGGGCCAGATGCCGTGGAACACGTACACCACCGAGGACCCCTGCGGCACCTTGAACAGCACGGCCCGGTAGGAGTCGTCGACCCGGCCGGTCCGCACCCGGGCGTCCGCGCTGTTGGCGATCGGCTCGATGTGCAGGCCCAGGGTGGTGTCGTCCGCGGTGAGTTTCTCGAGGAAGGCGTAGGCCTTCTTCTTGATCGCCGGCTCCAGCCTGCCGGGGGGCTTCGACATGATGATGCTCGCCATGGCTCAGACCTCCTTCAGTGCTGCAACGACGGCGTCAGCGATCACGTCCGGGTCTGGCGCCACCCAGGTCCAGCCTGCGTCGGCCAGTTCCTGACGGGTCTGATCGTCGACGTCCAGGTCGACGGCGATCCGGACGTCCGGCCAGGCGAGGTCGAGGGGGACGCCGGCGGCGGTCTCGAAGCCCAGCTCGGGAACCGGCACCGAGCCGCGGCCGGCCAGCTCCACCAGAAGTGCCCGCTCCTGGTCGGAGGCGAGCTCCACCAGGTGCTGCCACTGAGGCGCCAGCCCCGCCGCCAACACCTCGGACGCCAGCACCTCGGACGCCGACGGCTCGGGGGCCGCCACGACGCCGGCGAGGACCTCGCTGAGCGCCACGATCCTCGTCGGCTGGCTGCGCAGGCCGAGCACGTTCGCGATGCGGAGCCATTCCTCCCAGGCCGGGCGGTGGCTGTCGGTGAGTCGTTCGGGCCGGTCGTCCAGCAGCACCACGGTCTCGAGGGTGATGGCGTCCCCCACGGGCAGCGCCCGGGTCAGGACGCCGA
>CAZZGU010000331.1:0-2150 GCA_964653755.1 uncultured Nigerium sp.
CGCGGAGATCGGGATCTCGACGCAGAAGCTGCACGCGCGCGGCCCGATGGCGCTGCCGGAGATGACGTCGACGAAGTACGTGGTGACCGGGCATGGGCAGGTACGTTCCTGATCGGTGCGGCCTGACGCTATGCTCCCGCGCATGAGCATCCTTCTCGAAACCGCCCACGACCCGGGGATCGCACCGCTCGTCGTCGGGGGTGTCGCCCTGAGTCTCCTCTTCATCGCCCTCCTCTCCCTCCTCCTCTTCGGCGCCACGCGTCCGCATAGCTGATGGCCCCCATCGGCCTCGCGTGGCGCGAGGACGGCCAACCGTGGCGCCTGGGGGTGATGGGCGGCACATTCGATCCCATCCACCACGGACACCTCGTGGCTGCCAGTGAGGTGCAGGCGCGGTTTGACCTGGACGAGGTCGTCTTCGTCCCGACCGGGAACCCGTGGCAGAAGGCGCACCGGCGCGTCTCCGCCCGCGAGGACCGTTACCTCATGACGACGATCGCGACAGCGTCCAACCCGCGCTTCTCGGTGAGCAGGGTCGACATCGACCGCGTCGGGGACACCTACACCGTCGATACGCTGCGTGACCTGCGGGCCGAGCGTGGCGAGTCCACCCAGCTGTTCTTCATCACCGGCGCGGACGCCCTGAGCCAGATCCTCACGTGGCGCGGTGCGGAGGACCTGTTCGACCTGGCGCACTTCGTGGGGGTCTCGCGGCCCGGCGTCGACCTGGGCCAGAAGGACATCTCGCACCTGCCGCAGGAGAAGATCACGTTGCTCGAGGTCCCGGCGCTGTCGATCTCGTCGACGGACTGCCGGGAACGCGTGGGCAACCAGC
The DNA here is from genome assembly GCA_964653755.1 of uncultured Nigerium sp. GTDB lineage: Bacteria > Actinomycetota > Actinomycetes > Propionibacteriales > Propionibacteriaceae > Propioniciclava. Next base: position 836 of record CAZZGU010000331.1, read on the forward strand.
TGCCGATCTGGTACCTGGTGCCGGACGGTATCGTGCAGTACATCAGCAAGCGGGGTCTCTACCGCGACCCACCAGCCCGAGGAGTTGCATGACGGCGACTGACCACGCCATCCGCCTGACCACGGTGGCCGCCCGCGCGGCGGTTGACAAGGTGGGCACAGACCCGGTGGCGTTCGACGTCTCCGACCGGCTCGCGCTCACCGACGTCTTTCTGATCGTGGCCGCGAAGAACGAGCGGCAGGTCAGCGCCGTCGTGGACGCCGTGGAGGAGGCGCTGCACCGCGAGGGCGCCCCGGTGCTCCGGCGCGAAGGGGATCGCGAGGCACGGTGGGTCCTGCTGGATTTCGGCGATCTCGTCGTCCACGTCATGCACACCGAGGAACGCCAGCTGTATGCGCTTGAGCGCCTGTGGCGTGACTGCCCGGCCATCCCCCTCGAGGTCGTCGCCGAGCCTGTGGCGCCGTGACCAGGACGCGGCTGGTCCTGGTCCGGCACGGCCAGACCGACTGGAACGCGTCCGGGCGGTTCCAAGGGCAGGCCGACGTCCCCCTCAACACGCACGGGGTCGCCCAGGCGCAGGAATTGGCGCCCTTCGTCGCCGCGCTCTCGCCCGATCGCATCGTCTCCTCCGACCTCGTGCGTGCGCGCGTGACGGCGGAGGTGATCGGGGAGGCGTCCGAGGTTGGGATCATGGTGGATGAGGGGCTCCGGGAGATCCATGTCGGCTCGTGGCAGGGGCGGACGCCCGCAGACGTCCAGGACGAGTCGCCGTGGTTCACCGAGGCCCTGCGTGCCGGGCGGGACTTCCGGCGTTCCGACACCGGCGAGACCGCGACGGAGGCGGGGGAGCGGGTGCGTGTCGTGCTGGCGGCCCTGGGGGAGGCGTACCCGGGGGAGACGACCGTCGTGGTCGGCCACGGACTGGCGCTGCGCGTCGGACTGGCGTTCCTGTTGGGATTGGACTTCCACCAGTCCTTCGGGCTGGCGGGCCTGTGGAACTGTTCCTGGAGCGTCCTGGAGCACCGCAGCGGATGGGCGCTGCAGTCGTACAACAACGTGGTGCCCGGGCATTCCGGCCCGCTGAAGAGCCCGAACGCGCCGTGACGCGGGCGGTGCCCGATTTCGTCCAGCGGCGGTCCGTGGGCTAACATTTCTCCGTTCGCAAGGACGTCTGGGGCTATGGCGCAGTTGGTAGCGCGCTTCCATGGCATGGAAGAGGCCACGGGTTCGAATCCCGTTAGCTCCACGTAAGATGAGAAGATCGAAACTTGCCCCGCCTGATGGCGGGGCAGTTTTGTTTCTGCGGTGACGTGGG
>CAZZGU010000332.1:0-2149 GCA_964653755.1 uncultured Nigerium sp.
ATCCGACGTTCAAGCCCAACTGCAATTCGACGATCAGCGCGCGCTGAGACGGCGCTCGCCGCCGACGGCATCGACGTCGAGGTCATCGACCTGCGCAGCCTGGTCCCGCTCGACCGAGAGGCGATCCTGGCGTCGGTGGCCAAGACCGGACGGCTCGTCGTTGTCGACGAGGACTACCTGTCCTTCGGCCTGTCCGGCGAGGTGGTGGCGACCGTCGTGGAGCGCGACCCGTCCCTGCTGCGGACCGCGGCCATCAGGGTGGCGAACCCCTTCGCTGTGCCAGCCGATCTGGGCGGACGTGGCCTCAATGCACTCACCCAGCGCTCCTCAGTCGCCCTCCACGGGCCCCGGGCGCTCATGCACGACGCCTCTTCGTGACGCGCAACACCGCCGCCACTGATGCACGTATGATGCACGAAAGCCGCCAACCAGCCTTCGGCGAGAGTGTCACCCCTAGCCAGCAAGCACATCAAACGGTGCCGGAGAAGGGACTCGAACCCTCACACCTTGCGGCACCAGAACCTAAATCTGGCGTGTCTGCCAATTCCACCACTCCGGCTGAGCAGCGCGTCGCGCGCTGCCGACTCAGCTTAGCCAAGGCGACGTGGGGCGAGGCCGGTCCGAGAGCGGACGGACACGCCTCGCTCGCGTGGCGCAGCGGCGGGACCGGCAACCGCCGCGTCCGCCCTCACAACAGCGTGAGCGCAGGGTCGTCCAGCGCGAACGTCCGCACCGGCCCCGGCCCGGTCTGCGCCGTCTCGAACCGGACCGTCACCCGCCCCAACCCAGACCCCCACACCCAGCCCACCCCGAGTTCGGTGTGCACGACATCGGCGCCCGGCCGGTACGCCGGCTGCAAGCGCGGCCGCACGAACTCGCGGGTCTCCTCGACGACGGGCCCCGCCTCCTCGACCTCGAACAACTCCTCCTGCGCCGCCTCGGTGAACCCCGACACGCCCACCCCCAGGAGCCGGACGCCGCCGCTCACGTCCAGCCCGTCGAGCAGCGTGCGCGCGAGGCGCGCGATGACCTCGGGACGATCCGTGGCGCCGTGCAGAGTCTGCGAGCGGCTCAGCGTCGTGAAGTCGGCCAGCTTCATCTTGAGGGTGATCGTCCGGGCGAACAGCCGCGCTTCCGCCAGGCGCCGCGCCACGAGGTGGGCGTCCCGTTCAGCGATCGCGGCCAGCGCGTCGGCGTCCGCGATGTCGTGGTCGAAGGTGTCCTCCAGGGAGATCGATTTCACCTCGCGCTCGGCCTGCACCGGCCGGTCGTCCCGCGCGGACGCCAGCGCGTGCAGGGCCTCCCCTGCCGCCTTGCCGACCTCCCGGACCAGTTCCGCCTCGCTCAACGCCTGCACGTCGGCGACGGTGCGGACGCCGAGCCGCGCCAGTCGCTCCATGGTCACCGGACCTACGCCCGGGATCGCCCGCGCTGGCAGCCCCCGGATCACCTCCACCTCGGTGCCGGGCTGCACGAGCCGGACGCCGTCCGGCTTCGCCAGCTCGGAGGCGACCTTGGCCATGAACTTCGACGTCCCCAACCCCACCGAGGCCGTCAGCCCGCCGGTCGTCTCGCGCACCCGCGTCCGCAGGTCTTCGGCGAGGGCGAGCAGGGCGGGCGGGCTGAAGTCCGTCGTGGGCCCGGCCGCGAGGTCGACGAACGCCTCGTCAAGGCTCAACGGTTCGAGCAGCGGGGACAACTCTCCCAACAGCCCCATGACAAGCCCGGACGCCTCCCGATAGGCCCGGAACCGCACCGACAGGTAGGCCGCGTGCGGGCACAGCCGGCGCGCCTCGTGCATCGGCATCGCCGACCGGACGCCGTACGCCCGGGCCTCGTAGGACGCCGTCGACACGACCCCGCGTTGCCCGACCCCGCCCACGATGACGGGCTTGCCGCGCAGGGAGGGCTTGTCGCGCTGCTCGACGGCGGCGAAGAACGCGTCGAGATCCAGGTGCAGGATCGAGGCCGTCGCGCGCATGCCCCCAGTCTGCCCGCCCCCGCTCTCTCGCCGAGGGCCTGCCCTATCCACGCCGAGGGCCTGCCTTATCAACGCCGAGGGCCTGCCCTATCCACGCCGAGGGCCTGCCTTATCCTGAATCCACCGTCCGTGTGACGGCGCGTTAACCGGGGAAGTGCCCTCTGGTAA
>CAZZGU010000333.1:0-2114 GCA_964653755.1 uncultured Nigerium sp.
CGCGCCCACGAGCCCCGCGGCGGCGAGTTGTGGTGCCCGTGGGACCGCACCGCCGGGGTGATCGGCCCCCAAGGCTCCGGCAAGACCCTTGACCTGCTCACCCCAGCCCTCCTCGGCGCCCCCGGCCCAGCCCTGGTCACGCTCACGAAACCGGATGATCTGCTGCTCACGATCACCGACCGCAGCCACGGCGACCGGCCGTGCGTGGTGCTCGATCCGTTCGGGCTCGTCCCCGGCCTGCCCGAACTGGTGTGGGACCCCGTCGTCGGCTGTGTGGACTCCATGGTCGCCGAACGCCGCGCCAAAGCGTTCACCGCCGGCACCATCCGGGGAGCCCTGCACGCCGGCACCGGCGACAGTGCGGCCCGCTTCTACGCCGCCCAAGCCGCGATCGTGCTCAAGGCGTACTTCCACGCCGCCGCCCTCACCGGCCGCACCCTCGACGACCTGCTCCGCTGGGTCGCCCGCCCCCAGACCGCCACAGAACCCGAAGAGATCCTGCAGACGCATCCGCACGCGGCCCCGTTCTGGCACGGCCAACTCGATGGAGCCCTCCACGGCGATGACCGGACCGTCGGCAACACGATCACCACCGTCCAGCAAGCTCTCGACCTGTTCTTCCAGGCCGACATCCGCCGCCGGTGCGTCCCCACCGCGTCCCGGCCGGCCACCGACCTCGCCGACGTGCTCCGCCGTGGCGGCACCCTCTACCTGCTGGGCCGCGAGGACCCCTACGCCTCGGCGTCCCCGCTCATGACCGCGCTGGCCGAACACGTCCTCGACACCGCCCTGGGGTTGGCGAACACCTCCCCCTGGGGACGACTGTGCCCGCCCCTGCTGGCCTGCCTGGACGAACTGCCGTCCACCGCGCCGCTGCCGACGCTGCGGACCCGGATGGCCAACGAACGCGCCCTGGGCATCAGCTTCATCTACGCCGCCCAAACGTGGCGCCAGCTGACCGCCATCTTCGACGACAACGAAGCCCGCGCCCTGCTCGGCCTCACGAACATGCTGGTCGTGTTCGGCGGCAGCAAAGACGTCGCCTTCAACCGAGAGATCTCCGACCTCGCCGGCACCGTCCGCGTCCCCCGTGCCACCTGGCAGACCGGACGCGGCGGCGGCCGCTCCCTGTCGGGGGAAGACATCCCCATCCTGCGCGGCGAAGAGATCCGCCAACTCCCCGAACGACAAGCCCTCGTCATCGCCGAGAACAGCAAACCCATCATCGCCCAACTCACCCGCTGCATCGACGGCAAACAAGGCCGCGCCCTCCTGGCCCGGCAGAAGACCGTCCGCGACCAGATCGCCGACCGCCGCCGCGTCATGGTGTCTGCCGAGGCGCGGGCCATCGCCGCCGTCGCCGAAGCCCGCCGTCACGCCCTCGCCCAGGACCGCTCATGACCCAGCACGCGCTCGTCCAACCGTTCCCGACCCCCGGGCCGCTGCTCGGGCTCGCCTACCGGAACCTGTGGCTCGCCGCCGAAGGCAGCGACAACCAGAGGCAGACCATCGGCGACCCCAGCCAACTCCCGCGCCCCTGGGACCCCGCCACCTGCCGCGACCCCCTCCTGCGCGCCGAACTATGGGCGTGGCTCGACGACGTCGTCATCTGGTTCAACCGCTCCTACACCTGGGACCCCACCGGGCTGATCCCGCCGTGCTGGCCCCATCACCCGCACCTGGTCCACGAGATCGCCGTCCTCGCCGACCAACGCCGGCGCGCCAGCATCGCGCTCAACTCCGACGCGCTCGAGGACTGGCACCGCTACACCGTCCCCGGCTTCCAGGAACGTCTCAAAGCCCGTCTGAAAGCCCACTGCGACCACGAACACCAACCCCCACCCGCCCGAGCCCGCCACGTACGACACGTTGATCAGGCCGCCAGCAGCCAGCGCGAGGTGCTCTACACCGCCGACGTGGACACGTTCGAACCCACCCGGGACGTCGACCTTCACCGTCCCCGACTCAAGCTTGTTGACAGCGTCACGGGTCAAGTCCCTGGGCCGTAGCGGCCTCGCTGGCGTCGCTTCACGTGAACGGGGCTGAACGTGCGGGTCGACTGACGAGTTTGGTCGGCGGACACAGCCGGGTGGCCCTCGCGGCTACTGATGATC
>CAZZGU010000334.1:0-2108 GCA_964653755.1 uncultured Nigerium sp.
AGAGCGGCGACCGTGCGCGACTGCTCGCCGGCCTGGCGTCCGAGGAGCGGACGCTCGTGTTCTTCGAGGCCCCGCACCGGCTCGAGGAGTTCCTGCGCGACGCCGCCGCGGCGTTCGGGCCCGACCGACGCGCGGCGGTCTGCCGCGAGCTCACGAAGACGTGGGAAGAGGTCGTTCGAGGCGGACTGGCCGAACTCGCCGGGTGGGCGTCCGGAGAGGTCCGCGGCGAGGTCACGGTGGTGATCGCGGGCGCCGAGCCGGCCGTCGTGGGCGAGGCGGACGCCGTGGGCGCAGTCCTGGGGCGCGTGGCGTCCGGGCAGACGTTCAAGTCCGCGGTGGCGGAGGTGGCCGCGGCCACCGGCCTGGCCCGAGGGGCGTTGTACGACGCGGCGCTCGCCGCGCGTCGGGGAGGAGCGAACGGTGAGTGAGGGTCCCCAGCGGAGTGAGGAACGACGCCCGCTGCCGGCGGCACCCGAGCCGTTGCCGGGGCCGGTCACCGATGCGCACACCCACCTGGGCACGACTCAGCGCAAGACGGGGCTGGCGCCGGACGAGGGGCTCGCGGCGGCGCGGGCGGTGAACGTGGTACGGGTCGTCGACGTGGGCTACGACGTGGCGTCCTCGCGGCTCGCGCTCGAGACAGCGCTCGCCTACCCCGAGGTGGTGTGCGCGGTCGCGCTTCACCCCCACGACGCCGTCGAGTGCGGCGACGGGCTCGACGAGGCGCTGCGCGTGATCGAGGCGCTCGTCGGGGCGTCCGACCGGGTCCGGGGGGTGGGCGAGACCGGGCTCGACTACCACTGGGTGCGCGACCCGGCCGGCCGCGCCCGCCAACGCGACGCGTTCGCCGCCCACATCAGCTGGGCCCGCGGGGCGGGGAAGGTGCTGGTCATCCACGACCGGGACGCCCACGAGGACCTCGCCGACGTGCTGGACGCCGAAGGCTGGCCCGAGCGCGTCCAGATGCACTGCTTCTCCGGGGATTCGGCGTTCGCCCGCCGCTGCCTCGACGGCGGCGCGTACCTGTCGTTCCCGGGCACGGTCACGTTCAAGCCCAACGGGGAGCTCCGGGACGCCCTGCGCATCACCCCGCTCGACCGCCTGCTCGTCGAGACCGACGCCCCCTACCTCGCCCCCATGCCCGTGCGGGGCCGCCCCAACGCGTCCTACCTCATCCCGCACACGGTCCGGCTCATGGCCGACGTGCGCGGCGACGACGTCGGCGTCCTCTGCGACGCCCTCCACGCCAACGCGGCGACGCTCTTCGGCGAGTGGGGGCGGGCGTGAACAGGACGGGCGCGGGCCTGCTGGACCCGCGCACGATCCGTGCCCTGGCCGCCGCACTCCACCTGCGGCCCACCAAGCAGCGGGGCCAGAACTTCGTGCATGACGCGAACACGGTCCGGCGCCTCGTGGCCGTTTCGGGGGTGGGGCCCGAGGATGACGTCCTCGAGGTCGGGCCCGGCCTGGGCTCGCTGACCCTGGGGATTCTCGAGGTGGCCCGCTCTGTCACGGCCATCGAGATCGAGCACAGTCTGGCCGCGCGGCTCCCCCGCACCGTCGCCGAGCGGATGCCCGCGGCGTCCGACCGGTTGCGGGTGATCGAGGCCGACGCGCTGGACGTCGACGTGCTGCCCGACCCCCAGCCGACCGCCGTCGTCGCCAACCTGCCCTACAACGTGAGCGTGCCGGTGCTGCTGCACCTGCTGGAGCGCTTCGACGGCTGGACGCGTGGCCTGGTCATGGTGCAGCTTGAGGTGGCTGACCGGCTCGCGGCGGCGCCGGGGTCGCGCGTGTACGGCGTGCCGAGCGTGAAGATGGCCTGGTACGCGGACGCCGTGCGCGTCGGAACAGTGCCGGCGACGGTGTTCTGGCCGATGCCGAATGTGGAGTCCGGGCTGGTGCGGATCACACGCCGCGAGCCGCCCGTCACGACAGCGACCCGAGCGGAGGTCTTCGCCGTGATCGACGCCGCGTTCGCGCAACGCCGCAAGATGCTGCGCGGGGCGTTGGCGGGACTGTTCGGCTCCGCGGCCGCTGCCCAGGAGGCGATCGCAGGCGTCGGCCTCGACCCGCAGGCCCGCGGCGAGACCCTCTCGGTGGCGGAC
>CAZZGU010000335.1:0-2085 GCA_964653755.1 uncultured Nigerium sp.
GCCTGATAGGCAACCTCGAGGTACGGTTTCGCCGCCTGCCACTGGGTGAACTTGCGGTCGAGCCACGCCCGTGCGAGATCGCGGCGCCCGCTGGCCACCACGTCGGCCAGCGGGGGGTCGTCGGCGCTCACGAACGTGGTGTCCAGCACCGCGATGAACTCGTGCACCACGTCGGCCTTCGATCCGAAGTGGTGGTAGAAGGTCTGCCGCGTGGTCCCGGCCCCGGACGCGATGTCGTCGATCGTGGTCGCCGCGTACCCCTTCTCCTGGAAGGCCGACAGGGCGCTCTCGAGCAGCAACGCCCGCGTCATCTGCTTCTGCTGCTCCCGCAATGTCGCCACGGCCCGCCACCTTACGCCCTGAGCCGGATCAGGCGCCCGATTGAGACGCTTTCCAGACACAATCGTCGATGATCACTCTGAATGGTCGATTGACTGAGTGTCATCCGAATCGTAGCGTGGAGTCATCCGCTCGAACAGCCTCACCGCCGACCCGGACCGAAGTCCCGGACCACGGGCCGGACGTCAGCGCCTCGGCGCACCACACCTAGGAGAACCCATGTCCAACTACGTCAAGGGGACGCTCGTAGAAGCCGTCCTCGGCGCGATCCTGATCACCGTGCTGCTGCTGCCGTTCCAGATCGCGCTGCCCCAGTACGCGCCCTACACGCCGTTCCTGATCATCCCCATCATCATGTTCTTCGCGCTCAAGCTCCCCCTGGGCGGCCTGGTCCCCCTGGTGCTGAGCTTCCTCGCGGGTGTGGTCTGGGGCCTCGTGTTCGCGGTCGTCGCGGGCCCCCTGCTCGCCGCGAACCCGGCGTCGGCGCCGCTGGTGCTGGGCGTGGGCATCACCGTCGTCATCTTTGCGATCCTTGCAGTGCATCCGCTGCTGCTGGGCCGGACCCCGCTGGCGATGGTCCCCGCCGTGCTGCTCGGGTTCGTCGAATCGCTCATGGTGATGATGGTCCTGTCGCACGTCGGCGGTACCCCGATGGCCCCCGCCGCGCTCGTGCCGCCGGCCGGCCTCCTCGCGATCGCCGGGTTCTTCGTCTACGGCGCCGTCATGACGGCGATCATGGTCGTGGTGAGCGGGGCGGCCGCCGACGCGGTGGCCGGCAAGGGCTGGAATCCGCATCGCGGAGCCCCGGGTGCCGCCGTACCGCAGGCCGCCGAGGCCCGCTGAGCCCTCGGCCCGCCTGACGCCGCGTCCGATTCCCCTCCGGTGGCCGGACGCGGCGCGCCCGACGGGCGTCGTTCGGGGTCCGCGTCGTGGAGACTGGTGACGTCCACCCGTGCCGAGGTCGAGGAGCATTCGTGTCAGACAGGCAGTCCGTGTTGTTCGTGTGTGTCCACAACGCCGGCAAGTCGCAGATGGCGGCGGCGCTGGCCCGACGGCTGGCCGGTGACCGTGTCGAGGTGCGCTCAGCCGGCACCATGCCGGACGCGGTGGTGCACGACCTGTCGGCGCAAGCGGTGGCTGAGGTGGGCGCGGACATGTCCGGGGAGACTCCGACCCTGCTGGACCGGTCCCTGCTGCTGGCGGCCGACCGGGTGGTCGTGCTGGGTGCGGAAGCCGAGGTCGAACCGATCCCGGGCATGCGGGCACCGCTGGTGAGGTGGATCATCGAGGACCCGGCCGACCACGGGATCGGCGGGCTCGATCGGGTCCGGTTGATGCGCGACGACATCGACGCCAGGGTGCGCTCCCTCCTGGGGGAGATGCTCGGAAGCTCGCTGCCGGCTTGAGTCGGCCGGTGGTGAGCCCGATGGGAACGAGCAAGGCGTCGGCAAGACGACCATCGCAGCAGCAGTGGCGGTCGCGCTCGTTGGCCGCGCCGTGGACGTGCACCTCACCGAACACCCAGCCCACCGCCATGGCCAGCACCGACCCGGAAACCCGGTCAGCAGCAGGAACAGCTTGCCCGGAGGGATCGGGCGGGCTCAGCGAGCCAGCGGGGCGAGGAGTTCCTTGACATGCGCCTTGGTGGGCACCCGCCCCGAGACCAGGACCTGCTCGTCGACGACCAGCCCGGGCGTGCGCATGATGTCGTACGCGGCGATGTCGGCATAGTCCAGGACCTTCTCG
>CAZZGU010000336.1:0-2049 GCA_964653755.1 uncultured Nigerium sp.
AGAAGAGCACGGTCGCCTTGGTCGCCTCCTCGACGAACGGGGCCACGAAGACCGCCGTGCGGGCTCCCATCGAGGGGTCCATGCCCCCGGTGTTCGCCAACTGCTCGGCGGCCCAGGTGTTGACGGCCATGGACGCCGCCGTCGACACCGCAGCCCCCCAGCCCAGTGCCAGGTACCAGAACAGGGGCCGCTGGGGTCGGTAGCGGTCGAGCCACAGGTACGCGACGACCCAGAACGCCAGCGTCGGCAAGGCCGCGCCCGCGGCGTCCGTGATCGCACGGCGGTTCAGCCCGGGGCTGACGCCGCCGTCGGGTGTCGGGACGTCCGCGGTCGTGGACACGTACATCCACGTCAGGCAGGCGACGTACACCAGGGTTGCGACGACGGCGACCCACGTCCACGGGTTGCGGACGAGACCGCGCGCCCAGTGCAGGCCGGGTTCGGGGTCCGCGGGAATCCCGTTGGCGCGGCGGGCGCGCTCGGCGATCTGGGCGGACATGCGGTCAAGACTAGTCGCCGGGCCGGACGCCGACGTTGCGCTCAGCTGGCCTACAGCGCGAGCAGCAGCGCGGCGTTCGCCGCGTAGATGAGCAGGATGAGCGCGGCGTCCCACGCCAACAGGAAGCGCTTGCCCTCGATGTGGAACGTCAACCCGATGATCACGACCGCCGACATCGTGATCGTCGAGAGCACCGAGACGATGTGCGACTCCGAGGCGTCCTGCAGCAGCAGCCCGCCGGTGTAGACGATGTCGTCGATCGCCAGGATGAAGATGTTGAACAGGTTCGAACCCAGCATGTTGCCGACGGCCAGGTTGATCGCCCCCATCCGGACGGCCGTGAGCGACACCGCGATCTCGGGCAACGAGGTCGAGGCTGCGAGAAACAGGGTCCCCACGAAGGACTCCTCCAGGCCCGTGAGGTGGGCGATCCGCTGGGCCAGGGGCGGCAGGGCGATCGCGGCGGCGACCACGATGGCCGCGTGGGCGGCGTAGCGTCCCACCACCTGCCGGGTCGTGAGCTCCGTGGACACCCCCAGCCCGTCCGGCACCGCCTCGTCGAGGGGTTCCTGGACCGAGCCGTCCGGGCCGGGCCGTCGCGCGAAGACGAACATCAGCCGCACCGAGGTCAGGTACACGCCGATGAAGAGCACCGACGAGACGCCGATCCACGGCATCACCGCGTGGTCCCCGACGTTGACGATCCCCAACCCGACCAGCGCGAGGAGAATGATCCCGAGCGCTGCCGCGAGGACGTGAGACGCCGACGCCATCCCGAGCAGGCGCCGGTGCCGCGGGGCGAAGGCGTCCAGGGAGGCGAGGATCAACAGGTTGAACGCACAACTACCGATGACGTCACCCACGGCCAGGTCGGCGGACCCGACGAACCCCGCAGACGTCACGCCCACCGCGAGTTCGGGCAGCGAGGTGACCGACGCCATGAGGACCAGCCCCACCCAGGCTCCGCCCATGCCCGTGACCTCGGCGATGCGTTGGCCGTAGCGCGACAGTCCCCGGCCCGCAGCGAAGATGACACTCGCGCAAAGCGCGAAACCGACGAACGTGACGACGTGGTTCACGGCGACTCCCCATGCTCGCTGGGGCCCACGCTACGCCCCAGCGGCAGCGCCTGGCCTCCGACAGCCACAGCAACGAGGCCCGCAGCATCCTGCGAGCCTCCTCGTCGTTGAGCGGATTCACCACCCTACCGAAGGCCTGCCCGGGGTGGCCGGGCACGCTCTAGGCTGGTCCGAAGCCGGACGTGTGCCGGACCGGACCGAACCCGAGGGACGCCGATGAGCAAGCTGACCCCCGACTTCGTGGCCGCCTCCGTGCCCGCGGTGACGCCCGAGGCCCTGAGCGACCTCTCCCCCTCCACCCGGGCGCTGTGCCTGGACATCGACGGCACCGTCACCGACTATCACGCCCCGACTGTCAGCGCGGAGGCCCGCGCGGCCTTGACCGCGTTCCGGGACGCGGGGTACCTCACCTTCGTCGTGAGCAACTGCTACGGCGAGCGCGCCCGTGAGGTGCATGTGCTGTTCGACGAC
>CAZZGU010000337.1:0-2028 GCA_964653755.1 uncultured Nigerium sp.
ACCCTGATCGACCCCGAGAACCCGGCGGCCTTCTCCCCGGCGGTGCTCGCGCTGCTGCGCGACGGGCTCGGCTACGGCGGGGTCATCGTCAGCGACGACCTCGGCGCGGCCGAGGCCGTCCGTGATGTGCCTGCGGGCGACCGGGCGCTGCGGTTCGTGCGGGCCGGCGGGGACCTCGTCATCACCGCTGACCCTGCGTTGGTGGCGCCCATGGCGTCCGCAGTGCTGGAGGCAGCGCGAGCGGACGCCGTCCTGGCGGCGCGCGTCGAGGCGTCCGCGGCGCGGGTGCTGACGATGAAGGCGGGCCTGGGGCTGGCCTCGTGCCAACCGGTGGTCGGCTGACACGAAGACAACCCGGGGCGAGGTGCTCAGGCGTCTCTGCTGTGCCACGCGCGTCGACCGGCTGAGAGGGGGCGGCGTCCGTCAGGGTTCGACGCGCAGTTGGGACTGCACCTGACGGGATTCGGCGAGCAGGTCGGGCCGGCTGTCGGGGATCGAGGCGTAGTAGATGCTGGACGCCTCCTGGCCGGTGGCCACGATGAGGATGATCGCCGTCTCGCCCTTCTCCTTCAGACCGCGAATGTTGAACGAGAGGTGCATCTCGAGGAGCCAGGCGTCCTTGCCGCCCACCGTGGTGGCCTGGCTGACGACGTCGGTGCGCTGCAGGACGGCGTCGTCGTAGAACTCTCCCAACACGCAGGTCGCGACGATCTTCGAGCCCTGCTCCGGGCTGAAGAAGCCGTCGCCGGCGACGAGCTCGCCGACCAGGATCGAGGCGACCCAGCTGTGGCCGAAGCCGTCGTAGTTCGCTTCGATGATGACGCTCTGCTCGGAGACGTCACGCCCGAAAGGCACGCGATCCTCCGGGTACGGAGCGCTCCACGGTGAGGCCAGGAGCGGATAGGAGAGTTTGCCGCCCTGGACGCGGCCCGGCGGGTTTGCCCGGGGCGTCGTGGGGGTCTCCTCGTCGCGCGGCTTCGGGCAGAAGTCGGAGGTGGGGTTGCTCGCGGGCACGGGGGCGTCGAAGGGATTGAGCGTCCCGCGGGTGAGGATCGACCATCCCCCGACCAGGAGCGCGACCACGAGGGCGCCGATCAGGAGCAGCGAGGCCAGCGAGCGTCCGTCGGGCCGGCGGGCGCCGTCCGCGGACACGGGTGGTGTCGCGGACCCCGGGGGCCCGGCAGACGGGGAGCCGTACGGGGAAGGGGCGTGCGGGGTCGGGGACAGCGACGGGGACCAGGCCCGGCCGTCCCAGTAGCGGAACATTCCAGGCTGGCCCCCGGGATCGGGATACCAGCCCGGCATGGTCATGCGCCGATTGTAGGCGGGCCCCCGACCGGATCGATCAGCCGAAGCGGCCGGTGATGTAGTCCTCCGTGGACTTCTGGTCAGGCTTGGAGAAGATCTTGTCCGTGGGTCCCATCTCGATGAGCTTGCCCGGCGCGCCGGTACCGGCGATGTTGAAGAAGGCGGTGGTGTCCGAGACGCGCGCGGCCTGCTGCATGTTGTGGGTCACGATCACGATCGTGTACTTCTCCTTGAGCTCCCCGATCAGGTCCTCGATCGCGAGGGTCGAGATCGGGTCGAGCGCGGAGCACGGTTCGTCCATCAGCAGGACCTCCGGCTGCATCGCGATGGCGCGCGCAATGCACAGTCGCTGCTGCTGGCCGCCGGAGAGTCCCGAACCCGGCAGATCGAGCCGGTTCTTGACCTCTTCCCACAGGTTCGCGCCGCGCAACGCCTTCTCCGCGGTCTCATCGAGCGCAGCCTTCGAGGCCCGCGCGTTGTTGAGCTTCAGCCCGGCGAGCACGTTCTCCTTGATCGACATCGTCGGGAAGGGGTTCGGGCGCTGGAACACCATGCCGACCTGGCGGCGTACGTTCACGGGGTCCACGCCCGGGCCGTACAGGTCGTGGCCGTCGAGCAGCAGCTCGCCCTCAACGTGCGCGCCGGGGATCACCTCGTGCATGCGGTTCAGCGACCGCAGGAACGTCGACTTGCCGCAGCCCGAGGGCCCGATGAAGGCGG
>CAZZGU010000338.1:0-2010 GCA_964653755.1 uncultured Nigerium sp.
TCCTCGCCGACCTGCAGACGCTCGAGAAGGCGTTGCCGCGCGTGGAGAAGGAGGCCCGGATCCGCAAGGAGACCCGGCCCAAGCTGGAGGCGATGCTGGAGGCTCAACGCGTCCTGGACTCGGGGCGGACGATCCATGCCGCCGGCCTGCCGCTGGAGCACCTGCGCGACTTGTTCCTGCTCACGGCCAAGCCGTTCCTCTACGTGTTCAACTGCGACGCCGACGAGCTGGGTGACGAGGACCTCAAACGGCGCATGCGAGACCTCGTGGCCCCGGCCGAGGCGATCTTCCTGGACGCGAAGTTCGAGTCCGAGCTCGTCGAGATGGACGACGACGAGGCCCGCGAGTTCCTGACCGACATGGGCGTCGACGAGCCGGGTCTGGATGTGCTCGCCCGCGTCGGCTACGACACCCTTGGACTGCAGAGCTTTCTGACGGCGGGGCCGAAAGAGTCTCGCGCGTGGACCATCCGCAAGGGCGCCACCGCCCCCGAGGCCGCTGGCGTGATCCACACCGACTTCCAGAAGGGGTTCATCAAGGCCCAGGTCGTCAGCTTCGACGACCTGATCGAGTACGGCTCCGAGGCCGCGGCGAAGGCCGCCGGCAAGGTGCGACTGGAGGGCAAGGATTACGTCATGCGAGACGGCGACGTGGTCGAGTTCAGGTTCAATGTGTAGCTGACCCGAGCGTCAGCGGGCTTCAGTCTGCCGTAACTCAGCGAAGGCCCCCGAGCCGCGCGATCTGCTCGGCGATCCAGCGCGCCGTTTCGCGTCGACACGCCCCCGGGTCACCGAAGCTCACCCCGAAGACGCTGGTGATCTCCGTGAGCGTGGGGACGCCGTGGAGTCCCAGGATGCTGTCGGCTTCCGGGGCGTACTCATCGTTCGGAGCGCCGCCGGCGATCAGGCCCACGGGGTCGGCCTCCGCCAGGATCCTGATCAGCTCGTCACGAGAGATTGCCATGGAGTGAGCCTACGGCCGTCCGGCAACGACGCACGCCGCCACCCGCGGGGGCGACGGCGTGCGCGGTCGGGGTCGGACGGTCCCCGTCCGGTCGGATGGGGTCAGGCGATGCCGATCTCGTCCATCACGAGGCCGGCACGCTCGGCGAACAGGGCCTGGCCGTCAGCAGTCAGGTAGCCCTGCTGGCGCATCCTGTTGTCGAACGCACGCTGCTGGGCGAGGTACTGCTTGCGATTGTTCCAGTTGTCGGAGAACTCCTCCTCGGTGATGACGTTCGCGACGCCGTTCATGTCGCCGGGGGACCGGAAGCCCAGGAACTCCGCCAGCGGCAGTTCCATGAGCCCGTAACGGACGCCGCCCAGCACGTTGCCGTGGTCGTCACGCACCAGTGCGCCGCTCGCGTCCCGCTGGAACCACTTCGTGGCTGGCAACGCCTTGCCCTTCTGGTGGCTGTCGATGAGGGCCTGGCCGGCGGCGATCATCGACGGCTCCATCGGGTAGGGAGTGTAGATGTCGGGGAAGGTGCGCGGGGGGCGTCCGGCCTTGATCAGTTCGGCGTTGTCAGGCACAACCGGCGACCACGAGTAGGTGTGCCCGGTGCCCGGGATCTGCCACACCCGGGAGTTCGCAGCCAACGGCCGCGGCTTGAGGGCCCCGGCGGCCATGCCCTCGAAAAGCGGCACGTCGGCCTCGGAGTCGACGCTGATCCACGGGACGTCCACGCCGACCGGTGTTGAAGGGCCAGCCAGGACCGTCAGTCCGCTCGCGCCACCCGCCGCATCGTTGAGAGGACGCTCCATCCAGTTGCCGGCTGCGCTCAGGTAGCCGTCCCAGACGTTGTCGCCCGCGGCGTCCTGCACCGGGAAGTGGAAGTTGTTCACGTAGGTGTTCAGGTACAGCGACGACTGCGACTGGCCGATGAGGAACATCGACCGCAGCGGCGTCCCGCCGAGAATCTGCTTGCCAGCGACCGGGTCGCGAAGGGCGTTGCCGGTCTGGGTGATGATGTCCCACGCCAGGCCGGTCTCGGTGCAGGGCACCTCCTGG
>CAZZGU010000339.1:0-1998 GCA_964653755.1 uncultured Nigerium sp.
CAGAGGCCCTCCACGAAATCCCACACCATGTCCGAATCCGCAACGTGGGCGATGATCCTGGCGTTGTACTCCTGCCGGAACGGGTCGCTCGCGTCAGAGAACAGCAGTTCGCGCAGGATCGAGGCGTACGCCGCCGGCATCTTCTCCTCGACTGCGCCCCGGCGGTACTTGACCGAGATGTGGCGAAGCAGGTCGATCAACCTGACGATCGTCGTGCGGAGCCAGGCGGCGTCCGCTCGGCCGGATTCGCGGCGGAAACGCAGCACCTTCTCGGGGTCGTAGATCAGGTTGGCAAGCTGGTTCTGTTCATCTTCGGCGAGGTGGCCGTCGAACCTTTCGCGAATCTTCACCCGGATGTTGCCGGACGCCGACCGCAGCATGCGGATGAAGGCGCCCGCCTCGCCGTGCAGGTCGGAGAAGAAGTACTCCGTCCCCTTGGGCAATTCGCCCAAACCTTTGAGCCGGATCAACTCCCCCTGAATCGTCGCGATGTTGGGGTAGTCCTTCGCCAGCAGCCGAAGGTACTTCTCGTCTGACATGTCTGCCTCCTGAGGCGGGCCGAATCCACCCTACCGACCGGCCGGGGCGCCGGGGTTGATCCCCGCTGACTCAGGCGCTGGCGTCCTTCGGACCGGGCCGGACCCGGCCGACGGCCATGAGGCTCAGGCCCTCCAGCAGGGTCTGGACGCCGAAGAGGGTGCCGAGCAGCGTGAGCGTCGCGGCGCCCAGATTGAACAGCACGAAGAAGCCGAGGCCCACCGAGACCAGGCCACTCAGGAAGAGGACGAAGCGGCCCTGGCGGTCGGTGAAGGCCCAGGCCATCCGGGTGAGACCGCTCACGAAGAACACCACCCCGGACGCCAGCGTGAGCGCCACGGCGCCGACGACCGGGTTGCGCAGGATGAAGAGCCCCATGACGGTGAGGATGGCTCCACCGAGGACCGCCGAGAAGAACCCGCCCGAGCGGATCCGGAACAGGGAGCCTGCCATCAGGAGAATCCCCGAGAACAAGTTCGTGTACCCGATCACCCACACCGACACCGCGGTGGCGAAGACCGCATTGCCGAGCAGGAACACACCGGCCGCCACGAGGAGAAGGCCGAAGATGACGTCCCAGGCCGTGCGCCTGGGTGCCGAGGTGGTGGTCGACATGGAGTTTCCTCTCGCGTTGGGGCGGGTTGAGGGGTAGGTCCCTTCAGTGTGGTGGGCCTCGTCGGGACGGGGGGTCACCCGTGGCGGGTGGATCGGCGTTCGGGATCGTCGGAAGGCTCTGAGAGAATGTCCAGTGCAGCGGAGGGACCTGAGCTGCGGAGGGAGTAGTGGGTGTCGATCAGGCAGACGGCGAGCGGACTGGACCTCACCGACCAGGCGCTTGCGCGGCGATTCGGCCAGGAGACATTCCGGCGAGGCCGCGCCTATGCCAACCAGGGCCGCGTCGGAGCGCTGTCGGTCGGCGGCGGCGAGGGCCGCTGGGTGCTCAGCGCCCCGGTCGCAGGAACGCGCACCTACCAGACGGTCATCAGCCATGCCGGCGGGCACGGGGCTGCCAGGGTCACGACCCAATGCTCCTGTCCCCTCGGCGGGGACTGCAAGCACGCCGTCGCTGTGCTCCTGACGCTCCGCAGCGAGACGCCTGCGACCCCGCCCCGTCCGACGCCCGGGACGGCCACCCCGGCCTGGCAGCGCGCGCTGTCGGGCATCGCCGCGGAGGCGGGCGCCGTTCCGAGCGGCGCCCCGCTCGCGCTCCAGTTCTCTGTCAGCCGGGACGGACGCCTCGACCTGCAGCCGCTGATGCGGGGCGTGTCGGGTCGCTGGATCCGCACGGGGATCAGCTGGGACTCCGTGGGCGGCCGAGCGGGCCTGTTCCGCACGCAGCACGTGAACGCGCTGCGTGCGCTGGACCGGAGCGCGGGGACAGCGCGCTACGTCGGCTACTACGGCCGCGACACCGCTCTTTCTCTGGACGCCGCCCTGCCCTCGGTCTGGACGGCACTGCGG
>CAZZGU010000340.1:0-1970 GCA_964653755.1 uncultured Nigerium sp.
GAACGCCTCCGCCGCGTTCGCCCCGATCCCGATGACCCGCAGCGGCGACCCCGCCCGCGCCGCGAGCGTGTCCGCCAGCCCGTCGGTGCCGTAGTCGACCGCGTGGTTGTTCGCCATCCCCACGACGTCGACGCCCGCGTTCGCCAGCGACGTCAGTGCCGACGCCGGCGCCCGGAACGTGAACTGCTTCCCCGACAGCGGACGACCACGCTCCGTCACCGCGGTCTCCAGGTTCACCACGGACACGTCCGCCGCCGAGAGGTACCGCTTCAGCGGCGCGAGCCCGTAGGGGTCCGCCGCCACCGTCCTCAGCTGGTCCTCGAAGTTCGTGTCCCCGGCGAAGGACACGGTCACGGGGTCGGTCCCGGTGATCTTCTCCCGCTTCGGAGCAGGCACGGACGCCGCCGGCGCGGCCTGCGTGTTCGCCGGGGCCGCAGGCGCCGCCTTCTGCGGAGCGGCGGACGCCTTCCCCCCGGCCTGCGCGGACGCCGCGGGCGTCGAGTCCTCCGCCGCTCCGGCAGGAACCTCGCCACCCGCCGGCCCGCCTGGCGCGGAGCTCACCGCCGCTGACACCGGAGCGGCGGCCACCGTGACCGGAGCGCCGGGCTGGCTCATGGCCCAACCGACGCCGAGACAGGTCGTCAGGATCGCGCCGGTCCGCATCAGGCGGAACTGTCGCGTGGTCAGCACCATGGTGTTGCTCCTTGTGGTCTGGCGCACGCGCCGGGGAAGGGACCCAGGGGAGATGCCCACAGGCTAGGGCCGTGCCCGCGCGACCGGGCGGAGGCGCGCGGCGGCGACGGTCATGGTGCCGCCGTACAGAGCCAAGGGGTGCGGGCGAGGGCATTTCCGGGGCGCACCCCCGGGGCCGCCGCTGCACAGGCGGCGGGGCGACCCCGGGGTGGGACGCACATCGTTGACCCAGGGGGCTGCCGATGGCCGTGTCCGGCATCCTGACTGGATCCGTCAGATCGGCAACCACGTGCGTCGATCGGATGGTCCTCTCCGCACTGCCGTCCGTGGTGGCAGTGGTCTGCCGTGTTGTCGAGGGGCCTCACCCACGCGCACAGCGTGGGCGACCATCCCTGGGGCCGCCGCGCTTTCGCGTGTGGCCCACGGGCGCGGTCCTCCCGGAGCGAATCTGTTGCAAGCGTGGGTGGGGATTCCGTCCGTGCGTCGGATTGAGCGCGGGGAGCGTGCCTGAAGAGGATCCCCACCCGCGCCTGCAACACAATGGGGCCAGCGCCCTCCCCGATTCCGGGCCGGGCCTCGTCCGATCCCTTCGCTGCCGGGACCCGTCGCTCGCTGAGGGGCACCCACACCGCCTTGGTTTCGACGCGGGATGTGGTTGCTCGCGACTGCCCGCGGCCTCCCGTACCGATCCGCGGCCGGACGTTCCCGACCCGCGGCCCTCGCTCGCGAGTCGACCGACGGCGCTCGTACACTCACCCCCATGCCCGTCGCGCTGCGTGTCATCCCGTGCCTGGACGTCCACGACGGGCGCGTGGTGAAGGGCGTGAACTTCCGCAACCTTCGCGACGCCGGCGACCCGGTCGACCTCGCCACGGCCTACGGCCTCGAGGGCGCGGACGAGCTCACCTTCCTCGACATCTCCGCCTCGTCCCAAGGCCGCGCGACCACGTACGACGTCGTGCGCCGCACCGCCGAGACCGTCTTCATCCCGCTGACCGTCGGCGGGGGAGTCCGCACCGCGGACGACGTCGACACCCTGCTCCGCACCGGCGCGGACAAGGTCGGCATCAACACCGGCGCCATCGCCCGCCCCCAAGTCATCGACGAGATCGCCGCTCGCTTCGGCAACCAGGTGTGCGTCCTCAGCCTGGACGCCCGCCGCGAGGCCGGCCAGCCCTCCGGCTTCGGCGTCACCACCCACGGCGGACGCCAGCCCGCCGGCCTCGACGCGATCGAGTGGGTCCGCGAGGCGGTCGACCGTGGCGCCGGCGAGATCC
>CAZZGU010000341.1:0-1952 GCA_964653755.1 uncultured Nigerium sp.
TGGTGTGATCTCGCCGATCCGTAGGCCGCCCATTGGCGCGTAGCGCTGGTTGGTGGCGGTGGTCCGGGGTTGCTGGTAGCAGGGTTCCGGTGACCGGGTAGCGCCTGTGGTTGGGTCCCGGTCACCGGGTCCTGTTCGAGGGGCTGTTGTTCCCAGTAATCGGCGGCGGCGCGGGCTTTTCTGCGCTCGCCGTGTAACCGGGTGCCACGCCTTGGCGTGGTGGCCGCCGCTGTCGAGCTTCGCGTCGCGGGTGTCAAGCGGTGCTTCAAGGGCCTCGGCAAGAGCAAGGTTGGCGGCGTCGTAGCTCGTGTATTGGTGACGCAGTTGCCAGATCCGATCAGCCAGGGGCGCGACTTCGTAGCGGTTGATGGCGAACGCGAAGTGGTCCCGTCGACCCTCCTCCGCGACAGCAGCATCGAGTTTCCCGCCCAGCAGCAGCCCCCTCAGCACGGACAGCACCTCGACGTCGAGCAGGTGCGGGGCGTGCACGTCACCAGCGAGGGCGTCCAGCAACTCCTCGGCAACCTCGCGGCCGATCAACGCCTCAACCAGCGCGGAGGCGTCGAGGACGATCACCGGCGGCCAGACTGCACGGCAGCTGCACGGCAGCTGCCCGCCATCCTCACTCGTTCGGATCGTTCGCGGCCTTTAGCTGCCAGTCACTGCCTGGAACCGAACGCCCGGGAGGTCAGCATGCAGGCTGCCCGATTGCTGAGCGAAGGTCGGCGTGCGGAGGCCGCCGCGGCGAAGGTGGGACTTCAGAATCCGTGGCTGCGCGGTTCCTGGGTCCTGCGCCTCGTGGCTCCGGTGATGGGGCACGTGTTCTATCCGACCGGCTCCGACGGGTCTGGCGTGCTGGTGGCCACCCATGCGGTCAATGACCCCGACGTGGCCGACCTCCTGCCCACGATCACGGCTCCGGTGTTGCTGGTGTGCGTCGACAAGGACCACTTTGCCTCCTCGGCGCTGTACGAGCAGACTGCACGGCTCATTCCTGACGCAAGGTTGGTGGTGTACGCCGGGAAGGGCCACCTCGGTGCGATTTCCGATCCGCGGCTGGCCCCAGACATCCTCAACTTCGTCGCCCGAGGTGGCACTCCATCGACCCTGGATCCCGGCCTCGGCCCGACTCCGTGATCTGACGACGAAGTTCCACCGTTCGGCAGGTCCCCGCGTTGAGTTAGAGGTCCATGAGTAGCGCAAGGGTCTCGCGGACCTCGCCCAGGACGACTGGGCCTACGTTCCCTGTGCGCTCGCGAATACGCGTCGTGGCGACGGAGCGCACATGTTGGCACTGCGCTGACGACGGTGCAGCCAGACGGTTGCCCTCGTCGGGGTCGATGGTCACCTCGGTGCTACTTTGTCGGATCGTCCGGGTCAGAGGCACGACTTGCACGACGTTCGGTTCCCCCTTCAGGACCCGTCCCGCTGTCACGATGATGGCCGGCCGCCGCAGCCCGGCTTCACTTCCCGCCGGTGTTCCGAGGTCGAGTTCGACGACGTCACCCGGCGTCAGCATCCAGCCACGCCGTCTCTTCGTCGGTGAGGTTGCCTGTGAGGTCTCGCGCCATGGAGTCTTGGCGGAGCGCTCGGATCGCCTTGCTCACGGTCTCGTCGATCGTCTCGTGGCGTTCGGCGGCCAATCGAGTCACTCGCGCATGCGTGTCCCGACTGATACGGATCGTCGTCGTCTCGGCCATACCGTCAGCCTAGCCGATGTAGACAGAATCATCTACGACGAGCGACATGAGCGAGCGTCCGGTTGTGAGCCCAAGGCCCCAGCCCCCTGATGACCCAACGCGACGACGCCCCGCGCCTGCCCTCCAACTCCGACCACACGCTCGCAGCGGCAAAATCCGGTCGTCAGTGATAGACGTCTCGGCGGTGGTCGATGCGCAGCTGCGCCGGAGGCGTCCCAGGAGCGCCTCGAGAGCAAGCAGCGTGGTGGCCGC
>CAZZGU010000342.1:0-805 GCA_964653755.1 uncultured Nigerium sp.
TGAACACCGCGGTGGCCCTTCACACCTCCGGGGTGCTGCAGCGGTACGGCGTCGAGATGATCGGCGCCAGCTTCGAGGCGATCCAGGCGGGCGAGGACCGCGAGCGCTTCAAGGAGATCGTGGCGTCCCTCGACGTCCCCGGGGCCAGCCCGGAGTCCGCACGCTCGTTCATCTGCCACACGGTGGACGAGGTGCTGCTCGCGGCGGGCGAACTCGGTTTCCCGCTCGTGCTGCGGCCGTCCTTCACGATGGGCGGCGTCGGCTCGGGGTTCGCCCACGACGAGGCGCAGCTGCGCGCGATGGCCGGGGTCGGTCTGGCGGCCTCCCCGGTGCACGAGGTGCTGGCCGAGGAGTCGATCCTCGGGTGGAAGGAGTACGAGCTCGAGGTCATGCGTGACCGCGCCGACAACGTGGTCATCGTGTGTTCGATCGAGAACCTCGACCCGATGGGCGTCCACACCGGCGACTCGATCACCGTCGCGCCCGCGATGACGCTCACCGACCGCGAGTACCAGGCGATGCGCGACGTCGCGATCGCCGTCATCCGCGCCGTCGGGGTCGACACGGGCGGCTGCAACATCCAGTTCGCGGTCAATCCCGAGGACGGGCGCATGGTCGTCATCGAGATGAACCCGCGGGTGTCGCGGAGTTCGGCGCTGGCGTCCAAGGCGACCGGGTTTCCGATCGCGAAGATCGCCGCCAGGCTCGCTGTCGGCTACACCCTCGACGAGATTCCGAACGACATCACGGCCGAGACGCCCGCGTCGTTTGAGCCGGCTCTGGACTACGTGGTCGTGAAGGCGCC
>CAZZGU010000342.1:815-1936 GCA_964653755.1 uncultured Nigerium sp.
GAAGTTCCCGACCGCCGACGACACCCTCACCACGCACATGAAGTCGGTGGGTGAGGCGATGGCCATCGGGCGCACGTTCGGGGAGGCGTTGAACAAGGCCCTGCGCTCCCTGGAGGACCCGGCCGCCCCCTTCGACTTCACGTCCCCCCTGACGACGGACGCGGCCGGCTACCTGACTGCTGCCGGCCGTCCGCACGACCGGCGGATCAACCGCGTCATGGACGCCTTCCGCGCCGGCGCGACCGTGGCACAGGTTCACGAAGCCACCGGCATCGACCCCTGGTTCGCGGACCAGCTCCAGCAGATCCTCCAGACCGCCGACGCCGTGCGCGCCGCCCGGAACCTCACTCCCGAGCTCCTGAGGCGCGCCAAGCGCACGGGCCTGTCGGACGCGCAGATCGCCGCCCTGCGGACCGTCGACGAAGCCGTCGTCCGCGGGGTCCGCTGGGCCCTGGGGGTCATTCCGGTCTTCAAGACCGTGGACACCTGCGCCGCCGAGTTCGCAGCACGCACGCCCTACCACTACTCCTCCTACGACGAGGAGACCGAGGTCGAGCCGCGCGAGCGCCCGGCGGTCCTCATCCTGGGGTCGGGCCCGAACCGCATCGGACAGGGCATCGAGTTCGACTACAGCTGCGTGCATGCCGCCCTCGCCCTGCGCGAGGCCGGCTACGAGACGGTCATGATCAACTGCAACCCCGAGACCGTCTCCACCGACTACGACACTTCCGACCGCCTCTATTTCGAGCCGCTCACGCTCGAGGACGTCCTCGAGGTGTACCGCGCGGAGCGCGACCAGGGCCCGATCGCCGGCGTCCTGGTGCAGCTCGGCGGGCAGACCCCGCTCAAGCTGGCCCAGGCGCTGAAGGACAACGGGGTGCCGATCGTGGGGACCCCGCCCGAGGCCATCCACGCGGCCGAGGAACGCGGTGCGTTCGCCGACGTGCTGGAGCAGGCAGGCCTGCCCGCCCCTCGGTACGGCATGGCGCGCAGCGCTGCGGACGCCGTCGAGATCGCCCATCAGATCGGGTACCCGGTGCTGGTGCGTCCCTCCTACGTCCTCGGGGGACGCGGCATGGAGATCGTGTACGACGACGCCGCCCTCGTGGGCTACATCGACC
>CAZZGU010000343.1:0-1931 GCA_964653755.1 uncultured Nigerium sp.
CACCTTGGTCCGCTCCTGGATTCTCGACCGGCTCAACCAGGAGAAGACCGCCTGACAACATCCGGAACGGCCGCAACCCGCGTGGTCTGGCCCGCCGGCGAGACTCAGTACTCGGCGACCAAGGACGGGCGCACAGTCGCCACCAAGCCGAGTTGGTCGGCGAACATGAGCGGCTCGAATCCGGGATCGTGCTCGATGGCCAGGCGGAGGAGCTCCGCGTCGGCGAAACGCCCGGACTGGCGGATGGCGTCCACGTCCAGGAAGTCGCGCGCCGCCGCCCGGCTGTAGAGGGCGCCGACCTTATTCGCGACCGCATCGGTGAGCGCCAGCACCGGCCCCACCTCAAGCCAGACAGGATCGTGAGCACGCCAATCGACGCCGAAGTCGACCTCGAATTGGTAGTCATCGCTCGCAGTCACCGCCAGCCGAGCGAACTGGGCAAGACGCCTGACCGGGACAACCTGGTAACCATGCTCGATGAGGGACGCGATCGTGCGCTCCACCGCCCCTTGGAACCCCTCGGTCGCGGCATCGAGGGTGAACACGTCGACGTCCTGGGTCGGCCGATCGATCAGCCCGTGCTCGCGGAGCGCGCCAGACCCAGCCAGAGCGAAGTCATCGCCGCTGATCGCATTCAAGATGAGCGCCGCGACAGCGCGCTGCTGCTCGACAGGGGACGGCATTACTGGGCGGTAGCCAGTTCCGGGAAGCGGCTCTGCCAAATCTCGCGGCAGCGTTTCGGCAGGCGCAGCTGCGGCCAGACTCGACGCAACAGGTCAGCATTGAGGAGTTCCTCCTGCTGCTGGCGGGTGCCTTCCCGCACCACGTTCTCGTAGGCTTTCTCAAGCCCATCGGTGGTGGACAGGTCCGCAGTCGCGTCAGGGCCCCAATGGACCGTGATCGGCAAGATCAACACTCCGTTGACCGGTCCCTGCAGCGCGTCCAAGCTGAAGGGCGTGTCATAGGGGATGACGTCCTGGTACAGCACGCGAGTCGTCATGGCTCGTGATCCTCCTCCCTGGCTCGTGCTCAAGATTAACCGCCCCAGCCGACAACCAGCAGAGACCCCCGGCGACACCATCAAGCAACCACCGACGGGCAGCCTCGGAACATCCGGAATTGTGCCGCACATGGTGCGTTCTGATTTTGCGGCTGGCCCTTGGTCGCCGACCACCTGTGTCATGAGGCTACGGCCACGGTTGGGAGCCGTAGTGTGCGGGCATGGCTGTGAGGAGCACGAGTCGCAGGGCCCGTGCAGACCTGCGCCGCAAGCGTCGCATGGAGCGGATGGCTTACGACCTCACCGACCAGCAATGGGCCGGCCTGTTGGACGCGTGGGCCGGGTGCGCGTTCTGCGGGGCGACCGACAAGCCGCTGATTCCCAGGGTGCCCGCTGGCTTCAGGACACGGTGGCATTCCCGGAGCATCCGGATCGGTTCCGGGATCTCGCCGGTCACGGTGATCAGGTAGACCACGTCGAAGAAGTCGTCGGGGTAGGGCAGTGCGTACACGTCGGCGACGTGGGCCTCGATGTTGGCCATGCCTTGTTCGGCGGCGCGCTGTTGCACGCGCCGGATCATGCGGGGTTCGATGTCGATCGCGTGGACGTGACCGTGCGGTCCGACGGCGCGTGCCGCGGCGAGGGTGTAGCGGCCGTTGCCGGGCCCCACGTCCAGGACGGTCATGCAGGTGCGGACGCCGTGGCGCTGGGCCAGGAGGTCGGGCGGTTGAACGCGACGCCGCAACGGATTGTCGATCAGGTCGGCCAGCACCTCCGGGACGGGGAACTTCACGAAGTGCCGGACGATCCGGACGACGGTGTGCGCAGTCACGACCGCGACCGGTAGTGCCAGCGTTGCCCTCGCGATCCTGACACCCGCGTTCGTCATCGAGCCTCCTTCAGTACTGCCGGCACGGCTTGTGCTCGCCGC
>CAZZGU010000344.1:0-330 GCA_964653755.1 uncultured Nigerium sp.
ATCCCGCTTAAGCCTCAATCCACCGATAGGCCGTCTGGGACGGTTGATCTTGGCGACTGAGGTCGGTTCGAGTGCGAGGGCGTGTGAGGTCCGCCGGTCTGTCCGGCTTTTCCACTGGGATTCCTGTTCGTAGGGCTGGGAGGGGCGGTCAGGTCGGTGCGGTGGCCCGCCGCGGGAGTGCTGCGTCGTAGAGCGTGTTCCATGCCTTCTGCCATGGCCAGCTCTCGGGCAGGTGGAGGCGTAGGCGCCGGGCGGACGAGGCGATCCGGGCGGGCAGGTTGATGAGCTTGCGGCGGATCGTCGCGGTGGTCGCCCTTGCCAAGGCGGTGC
>CAZZGU010000344.1:340-1920 GCA_964653755.1 uncultured Nigerium sp.
GTCGCGGCGGCTCGGGTGAGGTTGAACGCCATCACCGCGCAGACCAGCCAGGCGGCGTTGGCGTTGAAGATTCCCGATGGTAGGTGCGCGAGTGCGGAGGCTTTCAGGTCGGCGTGCACGTTCTCGATGATCGCGTGGGCCCGGTGGACCTTGTCCGCGGCCACGGTGTCACGCTGGCTGGTGGGGGTGGTGGTGAAGAAGGCGTGGAACCGCCAGGTGTCGAACAGGGTCGGCTGCCCGGAGCGCTGGTTGGGGTTGAGGTCTGGGATGCGGCGGACCACCAGCCGGCCGGGGATCTGTTCGGCCTTCTTCTTGGACGTGAACGCGGTGAAATCGATCTCGGCGACCTCGGCCCGAGAGATCCATTCCCGGGTCTGTTCGTCCCAGATCGCGTCGGTGTATTTGATCATGGTCCACGCCTGCTCTTCGATGGCGGTGATGGCGCGTTTGAC
Source organism: uncultured Nigerium sp. (assembly GCA_964653755.1). Lineage (GTDB taxonomy): Bacteria > Actinomycetota > Actinomycetes > Propionibacteriales > Propionibacteriaceae > Propioniciclava. Next base: position 793 of record CAZZGU010000344.1, read on the forward strand.
TGCCTTGTCCAGGCGCACGGTGATGGACACCTGCGCGTCGGCCTTGCGGCAAGCGGTGACCAGGGCGTGGGAGTAGAACGCGGAGTCGCCGCGCACCAAGATGGTCCTGCCGGCCAACTGGCTGCGACTGATCAGCGCTAGGGTGTCGGTGGCCAGCCTGACGGCTCCGCGCGGCGAGCCGGCCGAGCCCTTGCGTAGCCGCTGGGCGGCGATCACCGGCGCAACCTGCTCGGTGGACACGGTGGCCAACAGCGCGTTCAAGCCGCGCACCCCGGAATACCCGAACCCGGCTCCCTGCTTTTGGTGGCCGTGGACCTCCACGATCGTGTCATCGATATCGACCAGCACCGTGCCGCCGGCCTTGCCGCCGAGCAGCCCAGTGTGTTCGGCGAGATTGCGCAGGAACCGTGAGGCCACCGCATCGGCTTGGCGGACGTGCCCGAAGGTGAACTTGCGCAGGAACGAACCCAACGTCGACGGCGCGTAGGGGCGGTCGAAGACTCTGCCCATCGCGCCGTGCCGCAGTATGGCCATGTCGTCGATGCTGTCCGCCCCGGCGGCCATGCCCGCCACCAGTGAAGCCAGTTTCGTCCCGGCGTTGGAGCCCTTGTCGGTCGGGACGCTCAGGTGTTCATCACCCAACCGGTGCAGGCCGGCCTTGTCGGCCAACGCCATCAACGGGACCAGCCCAGCCGATGACACGAGGTTGGGCTCGTCGAACGTCGCGGAGATCACTGGGCGAGTGTGAGATAGTTGCATCTAGGAGGTGCCCTTCTTGAATGGCGATACGTTCCTTAGACAAGTCGTATCTTCCCATGTCAGAAGGGCATTCTCCATCTCCCACGCCGTCACCCAGACTCAACCGGTCGGTGGATTCAGGTTAAGATGCGGGCTGAACAGAAACCCTTGCTCGGAGCCGTCCGACGTTTGAACGATCGACCGTTCAATAAGGCCTTGTGATACGGCGAAGTCTATCCATCGCTGCTCGGTCGAGGTCACGTGCTTCTCAGGCATTCCAGGGGAGAAGATGATCTCCTCCAAGAGCGCGGCGACCTCACTACCAGCGTGGGCGTCCTGCGCCCGAAGCGCGGCTCTGGCAGCCTGCTCGTCATTGGTCCAGATATTGGG
>CAZZGU010000345.1:0-1911 GCA_964653755.1 uncultured Nigerium sp.
CCAAGGCGTGGGCGGCCGAGGCCGACCTCACCCAGGAGTACTTCGAGCAGTTCGGCGAGAAGCTGCCCCCGGAGCTGCTCAACCAGCTCGAGGAGCTGCGCGCGCGCATCGCCAAGGCCTGACACTCCCGCCAAGGCCTGACAGAACCACCCTGCGACGCGGGGTCCCGGAGACGGGGCCCCGCGTCGCGGCGTCGCGGCGTCGCGGCGTCGCGGCGTCGCGGCGTCGCGGCGTCGCGGGCCCGCGGCGTCGCGGGCCCGCGGCGGCCGTCCAGACTCCGCCGGACTCGCCGGGATCCCGATTGACGGGCTACTCTTTCCCTCAGGGGGGTCTCAGGAGCACACTGAGAGCCGCACCGTGCACTGGGGGACGCCAATGAAGAACACGCCGTCGTGGACGCTGCGTCGCCGCGCGCGTGGAGAAGAAGCTCAACGCCCCAGCCCGTTCGTGCGTCGCAATGCCAACGTCGCTCCGCTCTCCGGGGCAGTCGTGCTGGCGCTCCTCGTGGCGGGGTTCGGTTCGGCCGGCGCCACGGCCAACGGGTACACCGGCGTCCCCGCCACCTCCGCCCCGTACACATTGTCGGACGCCGCTGTCGAGCCCAGCGGCATCGAGGCCGACCTCATCGGCTCCGAGGTCCCGTCCTTCGCCACGGGTGACGCCCCTCCCGGCGAGGGCGACCTCCTGGTGGCTCCCCCGTATCTGGCCGGCACCGGGCTACCCCGGCCCGCCGCCCCCGGTGAGACCCCGGTCGAGGAAGTCCCCTGGTTCGTGGCGCCCGTCCCGGGCGGCTGGGGCTCGCCGTTCGGCCCACGCCTCCACCCGATCCTCGGCATCGTCCGGATGCACAACGGCGTCGACATGCACGCCGCCTGCGGAGAGGTCGTCGTGGCCGCCGCCAAGGGTCAGGTCACCTTCGCCGGCTGGAACGGCGGCTACGGCTACCTGGTCGTGATCGACCACGGGATCATCGAGGGACGCCGCCTGCAGACCAAGTACGGCCACCTGTCCGTCATCGGCGTCAAGGCGGGCCAGCAGGTCGCTCCGGGCAACCCCATCGGGCTCGCTGGCACGACCGGCCTGTCGACCGGCTGCCACCTGCACTTCGAGGTCAAGGTCAACGGCGTGTACGTGGACCCGGCTCCCTTCCTCACCGGGACGCCGTCGATCCGCACGAGCCTGCTGGTCGCCAACCTCACGCCGCCGGCCCCGGTCGGCGCGACGCAGACTTCACTGGCCCCAGTCTCCCTCGTGTCGAGCATGACGACTCCGTCGGCGAGCGCTCTTCCGAGCGTCACGCCCAGCGAGACCCCGTCCGTCGCCCCCAGCGAGACCCCCTCGGCGACCCCCAGCGGGACGCCGTCCGTCACGCCGACCGAAACCACGAGTCCGACGGTGGAGACGCCGTCGGCGACGCCGAGCCAGACCGAGACGCCAGCGACCACTCCGGCGGCATCAACTCCTGCCGGGACCACTCCGGCCGGGACGCCGAGCGCCACGGCTTCCTCGACACCGGTCGAGGAAGCCTCCCCGCCACCCCCTGTGGAGACCGTCCCTGCCCCCGCGCCCGCCCCCGACCCGGAGCCTGAGCCTGTCGTCACCGCGACCAAGTCGGCCACACCGACGGCGTCCGCCGCGGAAACCGTTGCCGAAACCGTTGCGGAGACCGTCGAGGAGTGAGGCCCGAACCCGGATGTCGAGAGGCCCGGTCCCCTTTGGGGGCCGGGCCTCTCGGCCTGCCAAGGTCCTTCGGGGCAGACACCACAAGCGGCAACGCCGCCCGGCTGTCAGACACCCGGACGGCGTTGCCGCTTGTGATGGCGGAGGCGGCGAGATTTGAACTCGCGATGGGGTTAACCCCCAAACCCGCTTAGCAGGCGGGCGCCATAGACCTGACTAGGCGACGCCTCC
>CAZZGU010000346.1:0-1904 GCA_964653755.1 uncultured Nigerium sp.
GGCGGTGAGGGTCCCCTGGTCGAGGCAGAACCGGACGCCGTCCAGCCACACATCGGTGACGGTTTCGGCGATCGTCGCGGCCAACAACCTCGCCAACCCCAACCTGATCTACCCGAACCAGATCCTGGTGATCCCGACGAGCGCACCTCCGCCGACCACGACCACGAGGTACACCGTGCAGGCCGGCGACACACTGTTCCGCATCGCCGCCCGATTCGGCACGACCGTCACCGCCCTCGTCACGGCCAACAAGATCGCCGACCCCAACCTCATCAAGGTGGGCCAGGTGCTCATCATCCCGACGTGACGCAGCTCCCAGGAGGAGGTTCCGTGACACTCCCGACCCGCGTCGCCCTCGTGGCCGCGGTGGCCAGCATGCTCGTCGCGTGCACCGGCGGGGGCGCCGCGCCGACGCCCACGGCGTCCGACCTGCCGACGCCCACGGCGTCCGACTCCCCTGGGCCCACGGCGTCCGATCCGCCGTCCGGGACGCCGGCGTCCGGGGTGCCGTCGGTCGCCGCCCTCGCCGACCTGCTCGCCACCCCGGCGGATCTCGGTCCGGAGTGGAGGCTCTGGGAGGGCTTCGCGGCGTGGCCGGGCGGCGCGCCGGGGGTGATCCCGGACGACCAGCGCGCGCTGACCCCCAAGGTTCCGATGTGCCCGAGCGCGGGTGAGGAGGCCGTGGCGCTGGCCGAGGGCCTCCGTTGGCAGGTGTTCACCCAACTGCACCAGACGACGCCCGACCCGTTCGCCACGATGGTGGTGGCACAACAGCTGCTGCTCGCCGATGACCCGGCCCGGACGGCGGCGACCTTCGCGACGCTCCGGGACGGACTCACCGCTTGCCTGACCGAGAACCTTCCGGACGGCGACTGGGAGATCGGACTGCGGGAGCCGCTGGAGGTCCCGGCCGTGGGCGACGACCGCTTCGCGGAACGCAGTTCCAGCTTCGACCCCGGGGAGGCGCGGCGGGACACGCGGCTGGTGCTCGTCGAGGACGGCCCGGTGCTCATGGTGATCCAGATCGACGAGGTCCTCATCAGGCCCGACGCGGAGGCCAGCCTGACGCAGGAGACGGTCGACGCCGTTGTCAGCAGCATGGCGGACCGTCTGCGCTGACCGACGCCGCGGCCAGCGCGGGCCAATCTGAGGGGTTTGCCCCGCCGAGGCCACCGCGATGGGGTAGAACAGGGGCAAGCGACGAGGAGGGTTCCATGACCACCGCCACTCACAAGACGATCGTCACCTTCTGGGAGGAGCACGGCGCCGGCGCGACGACCATCGCCCCGCGAGTCGCCGAGAAGTTGGGGGTGCCCTATCTGTCCCAGGCCCTCAGCTCGGTCCAGATCGAGGAGGCCGAGGCGTCCGCCGACCATCCCCACTCGCTGATCGGACGGCTGCTGGCCGCCGTCACCCCGCTGCCAGAGCCCGACGTCGAGATCACCTGGGCCACGGACGCCCGCTCGGACGACGAGGTCGTGACCGACAACAGGCGGCTCGTCTCCGACTTCGTCGCCGACGGAGGCGTCATCCTCGGCCGCAACAGCACCGTCATCCTGCGTGACGCGCCGGGAGCGCTGCACGTCAAGGTCATCGGCCCCGTCGAGCAGCGGGTGGCACGGTCCGCCGCCGAGGCCGGCGTCAGCCTCGAGCAGGCGGCCAAGCGCCAGGTCCGGGAGGACCGTGTGCGCGCCGAGGTCGCCATGCGCCTCTTCAACTGGGACCCTCACGACGAGGTCCACTACGACCTCGTCGTGAACACCGGACGCATCGGGCTCGACGCCGCCGCCGATCTCATCGTCGCCGCGTACCGGGCGGTCGCCGCGGCCCGCTAGCCCGCCCCCCACCCCCGCCGAGGGCCTGCCTTCCGTCCGCCGAGGGCCTGCCTTCCGTCCGCCGAGGGC
>CAZZGU010000347.1:0-1902 GCA_964653755.1 uncultured Nigerium sp.
CTCGCCGCCTCCGATGGCGCGCACCCCGCCCACACCGGCGCCGCGGCGTCCGGGTTGGGGGCGTTGACCATGGACGCTACTCCCGACGCGCCGGTCGTCCCGGTGTGGTTCCTCAGCGCCGAGGAACTGGCCGCGACCCGCGCCAAGCTCGCCACCATCACCGACCGCGCCCGCCGCAAGGGGTTCACCGGTGAAGTCCTCCTCGACGCGAAGCCGGCGACCCGCGTCCAGCACACCCCGGGCGGGTTGGCGGTCACCGTGCACGGCTTCAACGTCACGATCACCGGCGAGCCGCCGGCCTACCAGGGGTGGCGGTTCGTGGCCGCGGTCGACAGCGTCGAGGGCCGGACGGTGCTGCGTTTGCCTCCCGGCGTCGACGAGAACGTCCGCAACACCGACATCACGGCGGGCCGCTGCGACCACTGCCACACCACCCGGGACCGGCGTTCCACGATCCTGGTCCGCCACGACGACACCGGCGAGCTGCTGCAGGTCGGCCGCACCTGTGTGAAGGACTTCCTCGGCCACGACACCAGCCCCGTGTTCCTGACCGTCGACGACGTCCGCGACACCCTCGCCCGCGGCCTCACCCGCGGCGATCCCGCCTGGGACGCCACCAGCGTCATCGCCTACGCCCACGCCGCCGTGCAGGCGTTCGGCTGGACCCCAGCCAGTACCGTCACCGGCCAGCCGACCCGCGACGTCGTCCGGACCCTGCTCGGCCACACCCAGGGCGCCGACCAGCTCGCGGCCGCGATCCGCCCGCACCTGCCCGAAGCCCAACAACAGGCGCCCCGGATTATCGCCGACCTGCTCGCTGGGCTCACCGAGCCGACCGGCTACGAAGCCAACCTGGCCGCCGTGCTGCGCGCCGAGGCGATCCCCACCCCGCAGTTGGGGCTGGCGGTCAGCGCGATCCCCGCCCACACCCGGCTCACCGAACGCGCCCAGGCCGCCGCCGGACCGCCCGCGGACTGGCTCGGCGCAATCGGCGACAAGATCACCGTCACCGGGACCGTCCGCACCGCCCTGCGCGTCGACGGCTACACCCGCTACTCACCCGACCCGCTGCTGGTCATCCTCGAGTGCCCCGGCGCCGTGGTGAAGCTCACCACCACCGCCGGCTGGTCCGACACCGTGCACCGCGGCGACACCCTCACCCTGACCGGCACCGTCAAGGCCCACACCGAATGGAACGGCACCCGGCAGACCGTGCTGTCCCGCGCCAAACCCACTGTTGTGTCGGACGCCGCCGCGCCCGGCTGGGAACGCCTCCCCACCAGCCCCGGACGCCGTGCGCCCCAGCCGCTGCCGTCGCTGACGCCCGCGCCCTTCCCGGCGCTCCACCCCTGAAAGGACCCCAACGATGCAGCGTGAACGTCGCAACAACCCGTACCCGTGGACGTGGGAGTTTCCCGTCGGGGTCGCGTGTGCGGTTCTGCTCGTGCTGGCGGTCGGCGTGCATGTCGGGAACGGGATCGCCCAGCTGTCCGCCGGGCACGGGTGGGGGTGGCCGGCGCGCGAGGACCTGTTCGTCAGCATTCCCGGCATCCTCACCCACGCGACCACACCGTTGTGGGCGTGGATCGTGGCCGTCGAAGTGCTGCTCAACGCGGGCCTGGTGTGGGCGACCGTCGTCGGCCTGCGCCGCTGGGGGCCCTCCCGGCTGAAGGGGGTGGCGACCCGCGAGCAGGCCGAGCAGGTCCTCGGGGTGTCCCGGCTCAAGCACGTGGCTCCCGTGGTGCGGCCCGACCTCCACAGCCAGCGCCGGGGCCGGCGATGACCAGGTTCGACCCGACCCAGATCGGCTGGCGGATCGGCCGCGCCCACGAGCCTCGCGGCGGCGAGTTGTGGTGCCCGTGGGACCGCACCGCCGGCGTGATCGGCCCCCAAGGCTCCGGC
>CAZZGU010000348.1:0-1881 GCA_964653755.1 uncultured Nigerium sp.
GGCCACGCGGGCCGGTCGGATCATCTTGTCGTTGAGCCGGACGCCCTTCTGCACGACCGCCGAGACCACGGTCACCTCGAGGGGTTCGTCGCCGGGGTACGGCAGGTGCATGAGGGCCTCGTGGATGTTCGGGTCGAAGGGGTCCCCCACGTTGCCGTAGGCCTCCAACCCGTACTTGCCGGCGATCTTCTCCAGCTCCTCGGCAACCAGCCGGAAGCCTCCCTTGAGGTCCTCGTGCTCCCGGGCCGCCTCGACGCTGTCGAGCACCGGGAGGAGGTCGAGCACGACCTGTTCGATGCCGCCGGCACGAGCCAGCGAGCGGTCGCGGTCGACCCGCTTCTTGTAGTTGGCGTACTCGGCGTGCAGGCGTTGCAGGTCGGCCGTCCGCTCGGCGACCAAGGCCTGCAGCGAGGCGATCGCGTCCTCGCGCGGCGCCGGGCCGGCGTCGGCGAGCGACGACGCGTCGTCCGGAACCTCGAAGGGGGCCTCGGGGCCGTCGCCCACTGCCTCACCATCGGGAACGAACTGGTCAGAGGTGTTGTCCGTCACTTCTTCTCCTTCTCGACTTCCTCGGCGGGACCGCAGGGCGCCTGCGGACCAGCCTAGGGGCGGGCGTTCGGGCCGCGACACCCGGCCATCCTCCGCCGGCCCGGGCGAACCCGGGGGTGAGGGAGCGGATGTCGCGGCCCGACGCCGCTGGTCAGCGGTCCTTGTCCTCGTCGACGATCTCGGCGTCCACCACGTCGTCGTCACCCGAATCCCCGGCGGACGCGCCGGCGTCCGGACCCTCGTCGGACGGCGCCGACTGCTGGGCGGCCTGGGCTGCGGCGTACATCGCCTGGCCCATCGCGGACGCCTTCTCGTTGAGGTCGTGCATCGCGCTCTTGACCTCGTCGTCGTTGTCGGTGCCCTTGAGGGCTTCCTTCAGCTTGTCGAGGGCCTCGACGACGGGCGCCTTGACGTCGTCGCCGATCTTGTCCTCGTTCTCCTTCAGCAGCTTCTCGGTGCGGAAGGCGAGCGAGTCTGCCTCGTTGCGCATCTCGACGGACTCGCGCCGCTTGCGGTCCTCCTCAGCGTGGGCCTCGGCATCGCGCATCATGCGGTCGATGTCGTCCCTGCCGAGCGCAGAACCGCCGGTGACCGTCATGGACTGCTGCTTGCTGGTCGCCATGTCCTTGGCGCTCACGTGGACGATGCCGTTGGCGTCGATGTCGAAGGTGACCTCGATCTGCGGGACGCCGCGCGGCGCGGGCATGAGGCCGGTCAGCTCGAAGTTGCCGAGCGACTTGTTGTCGCGCGCGAAGTCACGCTCGCCCTGGTACACCTGGATCATCACGGACGGCTGGTTGTCCTCGGCCGTCGTGAAGATCTCCGACCGCTTGGTGGGGATCGTGGTGTTGCGCTCGATGATCCTGGTCATCACGCCACCCTTGGTCTCGATGCCGAGGCTCAGCGGGGTGACGTCGAGCAGCAGCACGTCCTTGACCTCACCCTTCAGGACGCCGGCCTGCAGCCTGGCGCCGAGGGCGACGACCTCATCCGGGTTCACGCCCTTGTGCGGCTCCTTGCCGCCGGTGAGCTCCTTGACCAGGTCGACCACCGCGGGCATGCGCGTCGAGCCCCCGACCATGATGACGTGGTCGATCTTGTCGACCGACGTGTTGGCGTCCTTGATGACCGAGTTGAACGGGGAGCGGCAGCGGTCGAGCAGGTCCTGCGTCAGGCGCTGGAACTCGGCGCGCGTCAGCTTGGCGTCGAGGTGCAGGGGCCCCTCGGCGCCGGCCGTGATGTACGGCAGGTTGATGGAGGTCTCCTGCGCGGCGCTCAGCTCGATCTTGGCGCGCTCGGCGGCCTCCTGGAGGCGCTGGCGGGCCATCTTGT
>CAZZGU010000349.1:0-1876 GCA_964653755.1 uncultured Nigerium sp.
AGGAACTCGACCGGCGGGTCCACGTCTACTGCGGGGACGACCTCGCCGAGTGCCCGTTCTCCGACGGCGGGACGGCTAGGGAGGGCCTGCCCATTTTGACGGTGGACGAGGAGATCTACCGGCTCGCGCCGTCGTTCGTCATCGCCACGGTGGACAAGTTCGCCCGGCTCGCCAGGGAGGGCGAAGCGGCGTCGCTGTTCGGGTACGTCCGCAAGCGCTGCGAACGGCACGGCTACGTCCACGAGGACTACCGCCAATGTGACATCAAGGACGGGAACAAACACCCGGCGAAGAACGGCGCTCCGGCTGCGGCCGTGCGGACCGTGTCCCGGCTGCGGCCGCCGGACCTGATTATCCAGGATGAGCTGCACCTCATCACCGGCGCTCTGGGCACCACGGTGGGGCTGTTCGAGATGGCGATCGATGTGATGTCGAGCTGGCGGACAGCTTCCGGTTCGCCGGTGAAACCGCTGATCGTGGCCTCGACTGCGACGGCCCGGAATGCTGCCGACCAAGTGCGCAGCCTGTACGGGCGCGGGGCGAGCATCTTCCCCCCGCAGGTGCTGGACGCAGCAGACACGTTCTTCTCCCGCGAGGTGCCGGTCTCGGAGGACAACCCGGGCAGGCGGTACCTGGGAATCTGTCCCACCGGGGAAAGAATCTCCGCGGCCGAGATCCGTCTCGCCGAGATTCTGCTGGCCGCGGGCCAGCTGATGCTCGACACGTCCGGGTCTGCGGCGGATCCGTATCTGACCCTGGTGGGGTATTTCAACGCCGTCCGCGAGCTCGCGGGCATGGCGCGCTACATCATCGACGATGTGCAGACGGCCATCGCCCAGCGGCTCCCATGGACGGACTTCCCGCGACGCTTCGGCACCGATTACGGCAACTTGAACGTCACCGAGTTGACGTCGCGGGTCTCCAGTTCCGACATCGGCACCACGCTGGACTCGATGGCCGTGCCCTTCGATCCGGACTTTGATTCCACGGACGCCCGGCGCCAGATCGGCGAGCTGATCCGGGCGAAGCAGCCCGTTCCGCAGCGCGAGACCAACCCGTTCGACGTCGTTCTGGCGACCTCGATGCTGCAGGTCGGCGTTGACGTCTCTCGGCTCGGCTTGATGATGGTGGTCGGGCAACCGAAGAACACCGCCGAGTACATCCAGGCCACTTCCCGCGTTGGACGTGATCCGGAGCGCGCGGGACTGGTGGTGACCCTGGCCAACTGGGCCCGGCCGAGGGACCTGGTGCACTTCGAGCAGTTCCGCCACTACCACGAGACGTTCTACGCCCAAGTGGAACCCCTGTCGGTGACGCCTTTCTCCATCACCGCGATCGAACGCGGCATGGATGGCGTCCTCGTCAGCGCCGCGCGTGTCCTGCAGGCACACCAGCTCGATGGGCTGTCACCCGAGCGGAACGCGGGACGGATCACGGAGCAGTACAGCGCCGTCGACCAGGTGATCGGCACTTTGGTGGAGCGGGCGCTCCGGGCCTCCGGCGACGAGGGGTCAGCGAAGGACGTGGAGGAGCGGTTGCGGAACCGGCTCGACCACTGGAAGAAGCGCCGCCAATGGCTCGCCGAACGTGGCAAGGCGCTCGTCTATGAACGAACGAAGGATGAATCCAGTCAAGGGCCGCTCATGGTCTCGGCGGAGGCTGCGTGGCTCAGCGACGGATCGTCGGACGCCGCCCCATTCGTGGTGGCCAACTCCATGCGCGAGGTCCAACCTGAGATCAACCTGCTGGTGTCCCCCAAACAGGAGAACCTCTTCATTCCTGACCCACCCGGCGCACCCAAGTGGGGCCTGCCGACCGATGAGGAGGACTCATGAGCACGCCTGTCCCCATGCTGCACGACGGCGGATACCCGCTT
>CAZZGU010000350.1:0-1866 GCA_964653755.1 uncultured Nigerium sp.
CGACGTGGAGCCGTTCATGTGGCTGGCGCGCGCGGCGCAGCGGGAGGGCCACGAGGTGCGGGTCGCGCTGCCGGTGTCCGAGGACGTCGACACCGAGGGCGTGGACGCCGCGGGCCTCGGGATCAGCTTCGCCGACCTCGCCGAGACCCTGGGCGGAGGCGTCTCCGCCTCCATGAGGGCGTACCGGGAGCGGATCCGTCCCGCGATGGCCCGGGCGCTGGCAGAGGCTGTCGAGCTGGCCGTCGACTGGCAGCCGCAGGTGATCCTCGCCCACCCCAAGGTGCTCACTGCCCCTGTCGCGGCCGCCCGACTGGGCGTCCCGTGGTTCGTCGCCGAACTGACGCCGACCCTGACCCCGACCCGCGATTTCCCGGCAGCCGGGGTGGCGGCTCGCTCCATGGGGCCGTGGCTGAACCGGCTGAGCTACCGGGCGGTGGGGCTGGCCGGGGCAATGTTCCGCAGCGAGGTGACGGCGGCCCGGAGGCGCCACGGCGTGGCCGGACGGCTCCCGCCGCCCGCCGCCACCCTCGCCGCGTTCAGTCGGGTCCTGGTGCCGCGCCCCTCCGACTGGCCGGGGTCCACCCACCAGACCGGCGACTGGCACGGACCACCACGCGCCTTCGAGCTGGAACCCTCGCTCGCGGCGTTCCTCGACGACGCCCGACCCTTCGTCTACGCGGGGTTCGGCTCCATGACGGGCGGCGATCCGACGGCGAGGGCCGAGGCGATCCTCGACGGCGCCCGCACGCTCGGCCACAGGCTCCTGTTCGTGACCGGCTGGGGCGGGCTCGACCCCGCGCGCCACGCGGCGGCCGACGACGTCCTCGTGGCGGCGTCCGTGCCGCTGGACGCCGTGCTCCCCCGCGCCGCGGCCGCGATCCACCACGGCGGGGCGGGCACGGTGCACGCCGCCACCCGCGCCGGGACGCCGTCGATCGTGCTGCCGTTCATGGGCGACCAGCCCTTCTGGGCGGCCCAGTTGCAGCGCGTCGGGCTGGCCGGTCCCCCGCTCGACCGCGCACATCTGGACGCCCGCGCCGTCGCCGCGGCGATCACCTCCGCGCTGGGCCACGCCGAACCCGTGGGCCGGGCGAGCGACCGCATGCAGTCCGAGCACGGCACGGAGGCTGCGCTCCTCCGCCTGGCGACGACCACCTGACCACGACCGGAGCTGCTGCGCCCGTCGACGACCTGACCACGACCGGAGCCTCGGCCCCGGCCCTCGTCCCACCGAAGGATGGGTGCCCGTGAAGATCTACGAGGTCCTGCACCGCATCGGCCTGCGGCCGTGGGAGCGGTACCCCGACGCGGCCCGGGTGCAACTCGCGGCCCTGTTCGACCGCGAGGAGCGGGACAGGCCGCGACCCCCGGGTCGGGTCCTCGACCTGGGGGCCGGACGCGGCCAGTACGCGCCCGAGCTCATCCGCCGCGGCTGGGAGTACGTCGGCGTGGACAACGTCCCCCGGGCGATCCAGGCGGCCGAGCGGCGACGGATCGCAGGCGCTCGCTTTGCGCTCGCCGACGTCACCCGACTCGATGCCGCCGACCTCGGCACCTTCGACTTCTTCCTGGACGTCGGCTGCTTCCAGCACCTGGACGCCGACCATGCCGCAGCCATGGGCCGGGGCGTCACCGCCCTGGCGAACCCGGGCGCCACCCTGCTGATGCTCGAGTTCGGCCTCGTCGGCATCGGCCCCGACCCCCCTGTCGGACGCCGTGGTCGGCCGCGGACCGATCGACTTCGTCGTCGTCCGCGAGGGCACGGAGGGCCTGTACGCCGGCGTCGGCGGCTCGATGCGCACGGGCACGGAGCACGAGGTCGCCACCGAGGTCAGCGTGAACACCGCGTTCGGCGTCGAGCGGGTG
>CAZZGU010000351.1:0-1852 GCA_964653755.1 uncultured Nigerium sp.
GCCCCGGTAACCGGGGGACACACCTGTTTAACCAACCCCAACCATCCAACCAACCCCAACCATCTAACCAACCCCAACCAATCAACCAACCCCAGCACCGCCGCGACCCCCGCCTGTGGCCCGACCCACATCGACCCGATCAACCACTCCCGATCAACCACTCCCGATCAACCACTCCCGATCAACCACCGGGCGGATTTGGCGCCCCTTCGTTGGTGGCCTAGACTCGTGCAAGCCGAAGACCGCAGGTGGCCGGGTAAGCCCGGTGCAAATCCAGCGTAGGTGAAACGTGTAAGTTGTCGGGTTCCCGGCAGCAGACCCGTGTCGCCTCGCGCGCACGGGTTTTTTCATGCTCGCGGTCTCTCGGTCCAACCAGGAAAGAAGTGGGAAGGAGACCCATGGCGAGCCCGGACAAGGCTGCCGCCGTCGAGGCGTTGAAGGAGCACTTCACAACCTCGTCTGCCGCAGTGCTGACCGAGTACCGCGGTCTCACCGTCAAGAGCCTGAAGCAACTGCGCAGGGCCCTTGGTGAGGACGCCACCTACGCCGTCACGAAGAACACTCTGACCCAGATTGCTGCCCGCGAAGCGGGTATCGAGGGCCTTGAGCAGCAGCTCACCGGGCCCACGGCGATCGCCTTCATCCGCGGTGACGTTGCCACCGTGGCGAAGGGTCTGCGTGATTTCGCGAAGGCCAACCCGCTTCTGGTCATCAAGGGCGGTGTGATCGAGGGACGAGTCCTCGATGCCGAGCAGGTCAAGAAACTGGCCGATCTCGAGTCGCGCGAGGTCCTCCTCGCCAAGCTCGCCGGCGCGTTGCAGGGTTCGCTGCAGCAGGCCGTGTCCCTGTTCGCTGCTCCGCTCGCCCAGGCAGCTCGTGCCCTGGGCGCCCTGGAGAATGCTGCCGGGGAGAATCCCTCGCTCATCGGGGGGGCCGGCGAGGCTGCCCCCGTCGCTGACCAGAAGCCTGAACCCGCCGAGGACACCTCGGCCACCGACGCAGCGCCCGCTGCCGAGGCCACCGACACCGCGGCTGACGCTGCAGAGTAAGCAAGGAAGGAACGCCCACCATGGCGAAGCTGACCAACGAAGAGCTCCTTGACGCGTTCAAGGAGATGACCCTGATCGAACTCTCTGAGTTCGTGAAGCTGTTCGAAGAGACGTTCGGCGTGACCGCGGCAGCGCCCGTGGCCGCCGCCGCTGCGCCCGTCGCGGCTGCCGCCGAGGCTGAGGAAGAGGAGGTCTCCAACGAGGTCGACGTCATCCTCGAGTCTGCCGGAGAGAAGAAGATCCAGGTCATCAAGGAGGTGCGCGCCCTCACCAGCCTGGGTCTGAAGGAGGCCAAGGACGTCGTCGAGGCTGCGCCCAAGGTTGTCCTCGAGAGGGTGACCCGTGAGGCTGCCGCCAAGGCCAAGGAGCAGCTCGAGGCTGCAGGAGCGACCGTCACCGTGAAGTGACCCGCGCTCGTTGAGCGATTCGAAGGGCCCGAGGGATATCCCGCGGGCCCTTTCGCGCGTCCGGAGTCGGCGCCTAACGGCTTCGGCCGACGTGACACAGGGCTCCCGTCGTCCGGAAGACGAGCCTGTGCTGCACCACGTAGCTGGCGAAGAAGAGGGCAACCTCGACGAGGAGCTTGGCCGCCAACAGGGGCAGTCCCCTGATGCTCGTGAACAACGTGATGAGAGCCACGTTCGCCCCGAGGATCGCGAGAGCGAGTGCCACATAGCGGGTTGCGGAAGCGCGCCGGCCCCCGCGCTGGCGGAACACGAGATCGCGATTGAGTGTGTAGTTGACAGTCTGGAAATGACACTCTGATTTGGCCCCACCGTGACGGCCTGATCTGGCCCCGGGTT
>CAZZGU010000352.1:0-1850 GCA_964653755.1 uncultured Nigerium sp.
GAGAGCAGCGCGAGCTCGTCGGCCGGGCGCAGGTTGTCCGGGGCCCAGCCGAGCAGTTGCTCCACGGCCGCGTCCCGCGGGCGGGCGAGGGCGGTCATCGACCCGGACACGTCCGCCGCGATCACGAGCCGGACACACCCCGGTCCGCGCGCCCCGACGAGGTGCGTCTCCTCCAGGGTGCCGGGATTGAACCACCACCAGCCGAGGCCGGCCAGCAGCGGGACGAGCAGCAGGGCAAGCCACCGCAACGGGAACGGCCGCCCCGAGGCGGGCGGGCCGATCCGGCCGGTGCGGGTCAGCACGCCGCCGCGGACGAGGCCCCCGTACAGGGCCCTCGTGGTTGCGGTCATCGTGGTTCCTCCCAGGCGTCGACGGCAACGGCGTCCACAGCCTCGGCGGGGACCGGCCGCAGACGCGTCGGACGCAGGTACGGCGTCGGCGGCCCGGACTCCTCCGGGACCTCGGGCGTGGCGTCGTCCGCGGAGGCCACGGGCGCGGACGCCACCGGCGCCACCTCCGCGATCGCCAGGACGGCTTCGGTCGAGACCGGGACGGCCCGCTCCCGCGCGACCGGCTCGGCCGGCGGCGTCCCGCAGAGGGCCTCCCAGGCGTGCGCGACGCGCTCGGCGTGGGCGGCGCGCTCCCGGCGCAGGGCGTCCACCTGTTCGCTGAGGCGGACGAGGTGCGCCGCGCCCTGCTGGCGGTAGATCGCCAGCACGGACTGCTGCTCGGCGAGCAGCCGGTCGATCGTGTGCTGGTAGGCCGCGACGCGGGGCTCGACCAGGCGGTCGGCCACGTCGCCGTGGGCCTCGTCCACGGCGAGGCGCGTGACGCTCGGCACCAGCAGCGCCCACTCGGCCTCGAGGTCGAAGGCCGGCAGGTCCTCGGGAGTGAGGATGTCCCAGTGCGGCACGCGCGTGGCGGGCGTCCGGTGGAACAGGTGGCAGAGCCGCTCGCGCAGCGTCTGCGGGCGCAGGTGGTGGGTGCCCAGGTGCTGGGCCCCCGGCTTGTGGGCGGCGGGGCGGGCACCGGTCGGACGGTCGGTCCTGGGCATGTCAGCCTTCCTGGGTGGTCTGCGGGGCTGGCGGGACGGCCTGTCCCAGCCACGTGGGTTCGGGCACGGTCGGCGTCCGGACGAGCTCGCCGTGCTTGCGGGTCGCGACGCGGACGTAGGTGGCGGCGCGCCGGTTGTAGTACGCGATCAGGTGCGCGCCGCGCACCTGGAGGACCGCCCAGTGGGCGTGGCGGTCCACGGTGAGCGTCTGGATGGCCAGCCGCGCGGCGTCCGCCGTGGCCCGCAACTCGGACGCCCGCGCGTCCCTGCGCCCCAACTCGGCCGCGCGGTCGCGGCGACGGCGGTCGAGACGCACCGCCGGGTCATCGGACGCCTCCGCGACCGTGGTCGGCGCGTCGGAGAGCGCCTCGCCGGCCAACCGGACGCGGGCGTCCGTGGCCTCGTTCAGCGCAGCGCTGGCGGCGGAGATGCGCTCGCGCTCGCTGACCAGGGCGTGGTCGAGCAGCGCGAGCGAGGCCTGGGCGGTGCGGTGCTCGGCCTCCAGACGGTTGACGCAGGTGAAGTGGTGCCGCTGGAGCCACGGGGAGGCGGCCTCACCGTCGGCGACGGCGACCACCTTGCGGTCGCGCCAGCCCGCCCAGGAGTCGGCGAGCCGGGCCCAGAAGGTGTAGCGGATCTCCGGCTCGGGGGCGCGCTGGAACTGGCCGACGGCCGCCGGGATGTCGGCCGTGGGTGTGAGGGTGCTGGTCATGGAAGGTCCTTTCGGTCAGCAGGGATCGGTCAGGGTGAGGCGGACGCTGCGGTTCTGTGCGGCCGCGGCGGGGATCAGGCCGCC
>CAZZGU010000353.1:0-1847 GCA_964653755.1 uncultured Nigerium sp.
GGGCCTGCGTTACGTCCGCCGAGGGCCTGCGTTACGTCCGCCGAGGGCCTGCGTTCCGACAGCTACGCCGACACCAACGCCCCTCGCAGCACCTCAAGTGGCAACGAGCCCAGGTTCAGGGCCCGCGTGTGGAAGTCCTTGAGCGAGAATTCCCGCCCCTGGGCCCTCGCCGCGGCCGTCGCCTCGGCCCGGATCTGCTCCCACAAACGCTGCCCGATCTTGTAGCTCGGCGCCTGCCCGGGCCACCCGAGATACCGGTTCAGCTCGAAGCGCAGGAACTCCGGCGCCATGTTCACGTTGTCCTGCAGCAGGGCCCAGGCCTTGTCGTGGTCCCAGAGGCCGCCGCCGTACTCGGCGAACGCGGGCTTGCCAAGGTGGACGCCGAGGTCGACGACCACGCGGGTCGCCCGCAGGCGCTGGCCGTCCAGCATGCCGAAGCGGTCGCCCGGATCGGTGAGGAACCCGAACTCCTCCATCAGCCGCTCGGCGTACAGCGCCCAGCCTTCGCCGTGGCCCGACAGCCAGCACACGAGCCGCCGCCACAGGTTGAGTTCGGCGGCGTTGTGGACGGCCTGCGCGATCTGGAGGTGATGCCCGGGGACACCCTCGTGGTAGACGGTCGTCTTCTCCCGCCAGGTCGCGAAGGAGTCGACCCCCGCCGGCACCGACCACCACATGCGGCCCGGGCGGGAGAAATCGTCCGACGGACCCGTGTAGTAGATGATCCCGTTCTGCGTCGGCGCGATCCGGCACTCCAGCCGCCGCACCGGCTCCGGAATGTCGAAGTGGACGCCGTCCAGCGCCGCGATCGCGGCGTCCGACGTCTCCTGCATCCAGGCCCTGAGGGCGTCCGTCCCGTGCAGGCGGCTGCGCTCATCGGCGTCGAGGACGGCGACGGCGTCCGCCACGGACGCGGTGGGTCCGGCGATCTGGTGCGCCAGTGCCTCCTGCTCGGCCCGGACCCGCGCCAGCTCATCCACGCCCCACGCGTAGGTCTCGTCGAGGTCGACCGCGGCCCCCACGAACAGGCGGCTGAACCTCGCGTACCGCTCGCGGCCCACGGCGTCCGCCTCGGGTGCCCGGGGCGCCAGCTCGTCGGTGAGGAACTCGGCGAGCCGCCCGTAGGCCACGGCCGCCGCGTCTCCCGCAGCGACAAGGTCGGACGCCAGCGCGCCGCCGACCTGCCCACCGCCGACCTGCCCAGCGCCGACCTGCCCAGCGCCGGAGGCGGTGAAGGTCCGGAAGAAGGAGGACTCCGCGGCGAGTTCGTTCGCCTGGGTGATGCCCTCGCGGACCTGCCGCAGCGCCGGCATCTGTCCGGCCGCGATGCCCTCGCGCAGGGACGCGAGGTAGCCCTCGACCGCCTGGGGCACCTTCGCGACCCGGGAGGCGATGTTCGCCCACTGCTCGGCGGTGTCGGTGCCCATGAGGTCGAGGACATCGCGCAGCCCCTGCAGCGGGGAGGCGAGGTTGTTGAGGTCGGCGCGGTACTCGCCGGCCTCGAAGAGCTCCAGTTCCAGCCCGAGTCGGTCGCGGAGGGCTGCGACGGTGACCTCGTCGGTGGCGTCGGCCGGCGCGGCGGCGTCCAGGCGGGACAGCGTGGTGCGGGCGAGGTCGGCCAGCGCCGCCTGACCGTCGGGGGAGAAGTCGTCACACAGGTGGTCATAGCCCGACAGTCCGATTCTCGTGGCGGTCAGCGGGCTGAGGCGCGCCAAGGACAGGGTGTGGTCGTCGGCGATCCGGTCGATGGCGGTGGATTCTCGCATTCCGTGAACCTACTCGGATGCCGAAGCGCCGAGGGCCCGCCTTACGTCCGCCGACGGCCCGCCTTACGTCCGCCGAGGGCC
>CAZZGU010000354.1:0-804 GCA_964653755.1 uncultured Nigerium sp.
AGTACAAGGTGCATGACGTCCTCATGGCTGGTTGGTCGACGGAAACAATAGAAAAGGGTTCGTGTAGAACTATGGGTGAACTTTGGTTAGACTGAGTCGCTTTCGCCGAACCCAATATGTAGTGCGCGCAGGCGCTGGGCATCAGCTTGTCGATCAGCACGATTCTTGAACCTGAAGATGAAGTTGGCGGCATCCCACATTGCAGGGATGGCGTCAGGCAACCCCCCTCCAGCTTCGTGTAAAACCACTTGATGCAGGGGCTGGAGTGGGTACCCCCCCCGGAGAGCGGCACGACCCAGCGCGGCGTCGTCAACCGTGTCATACTCCCAATGGCGGTCATTGGCGAGTCGCTCGACGACATCGCTGCTGAGAATGATCAAGGTTCCCTGCGCATGAGGTTCGCCTTGATCGGCGCCGGCGTAGTAGCCCTTCCGCGGGGCTCCGGCAAGGTGATTCAGCAGTCTGGGCAGGTGAACGTAGGTCGAGCTGTTGGTTCTGACCAGATAGTCGAAGCTGTCGCGACGCGCCAAGTATTTAAGGCAGGCGTGAGTCTTGGCGCTGGTGCCGATCCAGTATTCGACCGTGCTGGTGCGAATCGTATTGCCGTGCATCCCCACGGGAAGCTGGGCGAATGCACGTCCCACGACGCGATCAAAGGGGGACAGGAGTTGTAGTCGTTCGGCGAGCTTTCGGACGGCGAGGAGCGCCATGCGTAGGGGGCCCCGTGCGACGCCTTGAAGGTAGAAGATTTCAACTCCTTCGCGCTCTTGCGCCCAGGTTTCGCGCTGGGCCGCCTCAAGGGTT
>CAZZGU010000354.1:814-1846 GCA_964653755.1 uncultured Nigerium sp.
ACTGCAGCTTCCCCGTGAGAAAGTTCACCACTATGGCAGGATCTTGGGCGTCGTCATCAGTTGGCATGTCGGCTCATGTCAGTCACACGATCCCAGCGACAGTGAGCGCAGTTCGGTAGAATTCACTGCCGTTCCGAAGGATTTCGGGGGTGCCGAGGGCTGTCACGCGCCCACTTTCGATGACCATGATGCGGTCGCAGTTGTCCAGCGTGGACATGCGATGCGCAATGATCACGACAGTGAGGCGTCCGCGCAGAAGACCAAGGGTGTCGCGAATAAGCGACTCGCTGAGGCCGTCAAGAGCGGAGGTGGGTTCGTCCAGGATCAACAACTCCGGCCTTCCCGCCAGGGCGCGGGCGATGGAGAGTCTCTGGCGCTGCCCACCTGATAGCTGGCCGGCGCGCTCGCCGAGGTGAGTATCGAAGCCCCGGGGGAGGGCTTCGATGTCGCCCAAGATATTGGCCTGCCGTGACGCACTGCGGAGGTCCTCATCGGTGATGCCGTCGCGGAGGAACCGGATATTCTCGGCCACAGTGCCCGTCAGGAGGCGAGCCTCCTGTGGGACGAAGGCCGCCCGAGAACTCCACCAACCACGATCGAGATCGCGCAGGGGGACTCCGTCGATGAGAATCGTTCCGGCTACCGGGGGGCGCAGGCCAAGGAGAAGTTGCGCGAGGGTGGACTTGCCCGCACCGGAGGGTCCTATGACACCGAGGGCCTCTCCGCGGCTGAGGCTGAAGGTGACGTCGGTGAGAGCCGGTCGCTCAGGCGCGTAGGCGTAACCCACTTCTCGAAACTCGATCGGCGCGGCGCAATGGGGCGTGGCGGTGCCGGTAGGAGCCGCCGTCGCGGTGTAGCGCTCGACCGTCTCTTCCACGCCCTCGAGGAAGGGCAGGTAGCCGGCAATAGACGCCGAGGCCGTGGAAAGTTGCTGACCGTAGCTGAGGGAACGCAGCATGAGTAGCAGGACTGCGCCCAGTGCGCCGAGGTTCCCCAAACCCAGCAGTGAGACGATCGCCACGCCGGAGAGGA
>CAZZGU010000355.1:0-1842 GCA_964653755.1 uncultured Nigerium sp.
AGAGTCAGTCAGTGAAGGGCATCCGGACAAGGTCTGCGACCAGATCAGCGATGCGGTCCTCGATGCGTGCCTTGCCCAAGACCCAAAGAGCAGGGTCGCCTGCGAGGTCTTGGCCACCACCGGCCGTGTCGTCGTAGCCGGCGAGATCACCACGACCGCCTGCTTGGATATCGACGCCATCGTGCGCAGTGTGGTCAAGGAGGTCGGCTACGACCGCAACGAGGAGGGGTTCGCCTACCAGGACCTTGTGGTGATGAACCTCATCACCACCCAGTCGGCGGACATCGATTTGGGCGTCAGCTCAGAGACCTCGCGCTGGGGACTGCAAGGGGCGGGCGACCAGGGGATGATGTTCGGTTACGCATGCACCGAGACCGCCTCCCTCATGCCCGCGCCCATCATGTGGGCGCACCAGCTGCTCAAAAGGGCCAGCGCGCTGAGAAAGAGCGGCGCCTTCCCGCTGCGCCCCGATGCCAAGAGCCAGGTGACGGTGCGCTACGAGGACGAGAAGCCGGTCCACATCGAAGCGGTGGTCATCAGCCACCAGCATGAGGAGGGGACAAGCGGCAGCGCCCTGGAGGAGTTCTTACGATCCGAGGTCATCGCCCCGGTCTTGGGGGAGACCGGGCTCTTTGATGAACGGACGAAGGTGTATGTCAATCCGACGGGACGCTTCGTCATCGGGGGGCCGGTCGGGGACACCGGGCTTACCGGACGCAAGATCATCGTGGACACCTACGGGGGGATGGGGAGGCACGGCGGCGGGGCTTTCAGCGGCAAGGACCCCTCGAAGGTCGACCGCAGCTCCGCCTACATGGCCCGCCACGTAGCCAAGAGCCTGGTGGCCGCCGGCCTCTGCTCCCGCTGCGAGGTCCAGCTCTCCTACGCCATCGGTGTCCCCTTCCCCATCTCGGTGCGCATCGACACCTTCGGTACGGCGAGGGAGGATGAGACGCTGTTGGAGCGCCTCGTCCAAGACACCTTCGACCTGAGCCCCGCCGGGATCATCGAGACCCTCGACCTGCGTCGCCCGATCTACCAAGCGGCGATGAACTACGGCCACTTCGGACGCGACGGGGTGAGCTGGGAAGCGGTGACGAGCCTTTAAACGCTGATGGGAACCATTTCGGTTCCCATCATCTTTTTCGGTCGGTGGACGCGCTAGCGCTGCTGGCTGATGCGGATCTGTTTGTAGAGCCCATCGCCCTCGCTCTTGGTGGACACCCCGCCGAAGTCGGTCAGTGCTGTGTGGACCAGGCGTCGCTCATACGGGTTCATCGGGTCCAAGAGGCGGCTGCGACCGCTGCGCCTTACCTGCTCGGCGGTCTTGAAGGCGTTTCTGATCAGCTGCTCTTCGTGGCGTAGGCGGTAGTTCTCGCTGTCGACGACGACCTTCACGTCGGGGTTGATCTGTCCGCCGTATACGTTGGCGAGCAGCTGGATGGCATCGAGGTTCTTGCCCTTTCGCCCGATGATGATGTTGGAGTTGTCGCTCTCGATGTTCAACCCGATCTTCTTTCCCTGGCGAAACGCGATGGAGACGGAACCCTCGTACCCCATCTTGTCCAGCATCGTGGCGACAAAGGTGAGCAGCTTGTCCTCGAGGTCGCTGTCAAACGGCTCTCCGAGGGTCCGCTCGGAGGGGATGCCGTCATCTTCGTACTCCATCCCTACGTCGACCGAATCGTCCTCGAAGTGGATCCGAATCTTTACATTCCCCTTCTTGAACAACCCTTTGCGCTGTGGCTCGACGATCTCAACGTCAAAATCTTCTCGTTCGATGTGCAGTTCCTCGATCGCCTTCGCGATCGCCTCCTGCTCGGTTCTTCCTTCAAATTCTCT
>CAZZGU010000356.1:0-1836 GCA_964653755.1 uncultured Nigerium sp.
AGGGGGACTGCCCGAGGCCGGCGGAGATGTGCACCCACATGCCGGGCGGGTCGGGCGGGCCGCCGAGCTGTGCCGGTACGGGCGCGAAGCGGCGCCGCGGTGTTATGTCCAGCCCGTCGGGCCGCAGCCCTGGCCAACCCTGCAGGCCGCTGCAGCGCCAGCGCGGCAGGTCACAGTTGGTCACCAGGGCCCCGTAGCCAGGCAGGCAGACCTGGCCGCCGTGGGTGTGCCCGAAGAAGCTGAGCTGACAGCCGTCCACCTGGAACGCGTCGAGGATGCGGGTGTAGGGCGCGTGGGCCACCCCGATGTGCACGGACCCGTCAGACCCTTCGGCGGGGGGAAAGCGGTCCCGCCCGATGTGGGGATCATCCACCCCTACGAACGTGAGCTCCACTCCCTGCACGGTGAGACGGGCCCGGCTGTTGTTGAGGTTCAGCCAGCCCCTCGCTTCCAGAGCCTGGGCAAGTTCGCCCGCTGGCAACCGGTCAGGTTCACGCGTCCGGCCACCGGAACTGGAGGAGAAGAGATAGGCCAGCGGCATCCGGAAGCGCGGGGCGTGGTAGTCGTTGGAGCCGAACACGAAGACACCGGGCACGTTCAGCAGCTCGTCGAGCGCTTCCAGGACGGTGCTGAGCGCCTCCGGCGAGGCCATGGTGTCCCCTGTGAGGATCACCAGGTCCGGGGAGTGGCCGGCCAGCGCGCGGATGAACCGTACGCGGCTGCGATCCCGGGGGAGCAGGTGGAGGTCCGAGATGTGCAGGAGCCGCAGCTGTTCCGCCAGCCCGGCGACTGGCACGTGGTGCTGGCGCAGCCGGAAGATGTTGGCCGCCTCGAACACGCCCCAGGAGAACCCGGCGGTGGCCGCCCCGCCGGCCAAAGCCGCAAGGGCAGTGAGGGCCGGCCACCGCAGACTGGTTCTCATCGGCGCTAGCCCTGGTCTCCGCGGCCGGGGCGTTGGGGCGCGGCCGGTGTGGGTTCCGGCTCGGGCTCAGGGTTTGCTGGCGCCGGCGCAGGCGCCGGGCCGCCGCTGGGAGACACCTCAACCACGGAACCCTTGGTGAGCAGCGAACCGGCGGCGGGGGACTGCCCGCCCACGGTGCCCACCGGCTGGTTGGAGTACACCTGGTTCACCTCGGTCATCACGAACCCCGCCGCCTCCAGGGCTGCCTGGGCGTCCGCCAAGGAGCGTCCCACAACGCTGGGAACGGGGATCCGCTCACCGTAGATGATCCGCTCGGTGGCCTCCGCGAAGCCGGTGGCGGGCACCCCGTCAAGCGCCACATCCATGTAGCTCTTCCAGGTGGGCGCAGGGATGAGCCCGCCGTAGACCTGCTGACGCCACACCCCGTTGAT
This sequence comes from uncultured Nigerium sp., assembly GCA_964653755.1. GTDB lineage: Bacteria > Actinomycetota > Actinomycetes > Propionibacteriales > Propionibacteriaceae > Propioniciclava. The sequence goes on from CAZZGU010000356.1 coordinate 1,354, forward strand.
GCGCTGGCGGTTCATCGAGATGTTGCCCTCCGTGTAGCCCATCCACACGGCCGCGGTCAACTGCGGGGTGTAGCCCACGAACCAGGCGTAGTAGTTGTTGTTCGCGGTGCCGGTCTTGCCCGCGGCGGGCCGTCCGCCCGCCAGGACCGCCCGGGACGCGGTACCACCGGGGCCTACCACCCTCTGCAGTGCGTAGTTCATGCCCGCGGCAACCGTGGGGTCCAGCGCCTGGCTGCAACTGGTGGGCGTTACCGCGATTTCCTCGCCGGTTTCCCGCAGCGTCACGCGCGAGAGGGACACCGGCGTGCAGTAGACGCCGTTGTTGGCGAAGGTGGCGAACGCGTTCGCCATGTCCAGCGGGGCGATCTCGTTGGCGCCCAGCGTCATCGCGGGGCTGATGTACACCGGTTCGCCATTGCCCTTCTTCAGGCCGAGGGAGGCGGCCGTATCGCCCACGCCGCACAGGTCCATCTGGCTGGCCAT
>CAZZGU010000357.1:0-1806 GCA_964653755.1 uncultured Nigerium sp.
GTCGCGGCCGGCATCAAGGCTGACCTGACCAGTCGAGTGGAGGCGCTCCTTGCGCGCGGGCTGCGCCCCGGGCTGGCGACCGTACTCGTCGGTGACGACCCGGCCAGCCAGGCGTACGTGGCGGGCAAGCACCGCGACTGCGCGGAGGTGGGGATCCACTCCATCCGGGTCGACCTTCCCGCGGACGCCAGCGCGCGCCGCGTCGAGGAGGCGATCCATGCGCTGAATGCGGACCCCGCCTGCACCGGCTACATCGTCCAGCTGCCCCTGCCCCCGCACCTCGACGACACGTGGGCGCTGGAGCTCGTGGACCCCGACAAGGACGCTGACGGCCTCCACCCGGTCAACCTCGGGAGGCTCGTCCTCGGCGTTCCGGCCCCGCAGCCGTGTACCCCGCGCGGAGTCATCGAACTGCTTCACCACTACGACGTGCCGCTGAGGGGCGCTGAGGTGGCGCTGGTTGGCCGCGGGACCACGGTCGGACGACCGCTGGGCCTGCTCCTCAGCGCGAAGCGCGAGAACGCGACCGTCACCCTGTGTCACACGGGGACGCGGAACCTGGGCGCGCACACGCGCCGCGCCGACATCGTCATCGCGGCCGCTGGAACCCCCGGCATGATCGACGCCGCCATGATCCGCGAGGGAGCGGTGTGTGTCGATGTCGGGATCAGCCGCACCGCCGGGGGGCTGCGGGGTGATTTCGCCCCCGACGTGTGGGAGAAGGCCGCGCTTGTCAGCCCTGTACCCGGCGGGGTGGGCCTGCTGACGCGTGCGCTGTTGCTCACGAACGTCGTCGAGCGGGCCGAGGCGCTCGTCGCCGCGGGTCGGTGAGCATCGACGAGCCGGGGAAGCGGGAGTACCGCCACCACTTCCGCCCGCCCGATCCGGCGGACGCCGTCGACCGGCCCGTAGCGGAGGACCAGGCCGTGCGGGTGGGCCCGCGCCCACCGCGTCCGTGGCACCAGCTCGTGCTCGGGCAGTGGCCGCTTTTCGTCACCCTGGTCGGCATCAGCGTGGGGCTCGCCGTGACCGCGACGGGGCACTGGAAGCGTGGCACGACGCTCATCGGTCTCGCGTTCGCGGGGGCGGCGTTACTGAGGCTTCTGCTGCCCGAGCGACTGGTCGGCCTTCTCCACGTGCGCTCCAAGCCGGTGGACGTCGTCATCCTGGCCGCCATGGGGCTGGGCACTCTCGTGCTCGTGCTGCTCGTTCCCCCGAGCCGCAACTAGCCCGAGCCGTAACTGGCCCGGGCCTGGACAGACAGACGGAGGTGGGGCGTTCCCCACCTCCGTCGTGCTGAAGCGGACTCAGATGAGGCCGAGCTCCTTCACCGCGTTGCGCTCATCCTCGAGTTCGGCCACCGAGGCGTCGATCCGCGCACGGGAGAAGTCGTTGATCTCCAGGCCCTGGACGATCTCGTACTGGCCGTCCCTGACGATGCAGGGGAACGAGGAGATGATGCCCTCCGGGACGCCGTAGGAGCCGTCGGACGGGACAGCCATCGAGGTCCAGTCGCCCTCGGGGGTGCCGAGCGCCCAGTCACGCATGTGCTCGATGGTGGCGTTCGCGGCGGACGCCGCCGAGGAGGAGCCGCGGGCGGCGATGATCGCGGCGCCGCGCTTTGCGACTGTCGGGATGAAATCGTTGGCCAGCCACTCCTGGTCGTCGATCAGGCCCGCGGCGTTCTTTCCACCAACTTCGGCGTTGAACAGGTCGGGGTACTGGGTCGCCGAGTGGTTGCCCCAGATCGTCATCTTCTTGATGTCGGTGACCGGGACGTCCAGCTTCGCGGCGAGCTGCGAGATG
>CAZZGU010000358.1:0-1805 GCA_964653755.1 uncultured Nigerium sp.
AGATCGTCGCCGACCCGGACTTCAACACGATGTCGGCCAGATCGTCATCGGCATCCACCGCCGCCCTGCGGTACGTCCCGTGTCCGATGGGGACGATCAGACTCGCCTCCACCAGGGCACGGAAACGTCGCTCGGTGACCAGCCGACACCCATCGGTATAGCGGAAGTACGCTGGCAAAGCACCCAACGCCGCCTCATCCGGATCGATCGCGTCCACGCTCGCCACCTCCTCCCATCCGTGGGTAATCCTACACAGATGCACGCCATCTGCACTGAATCACCTCCGCGACGCCGGAGAGTCCACGACCTTCTCAACGCACTGATCTGCCGCGCCGCGGATGCCGACCTTCGGCCGCTCGGCCGCGACCTCATCTAGTGGCGTTGCCAGAGGGCGGCAGCGGGCAGGCCGTAGAGGCGATCGGCGTACTGGTAGCCGGTGTCGGCCATCCCGACGACGACGCCGGCTACGAACCGGTCGCCGAGCCTGTCTTTGAGAAACTTCAGGCCGGCGAAGTGTTCCGACCGGTAGGTCGAGGACGCCTTCACCTCGATGCCCAGGACCCGGCCGTCATCGAGTTCGAGGATCAGGTCGACTTCCGCACCGTCACGGTCGCGGAAGTGGAACAGCTGGTAGTCGTGGTCGCTCCAGGATCGTTGCTTCAGCAACTCGCTGGCCACGAACGCTTCGAACAGGCCACCGATGGAGTCCGAGGTGAGGGGCAGGAGTTGTTGTTCGGTCTGGCGGTTGAGTCGTAGCGCGAGCGCCGAGTCGCCGAGGAACGCCTTGGGTCGCCCGATCTCGCGTCTGGTCAGGTTCGCCGTCCAGGGGGGTAGTTCATCGACCAGGTACACCGAGCGGAGCACGTCGAGGTAGGCGGTGATGGTGTTGCGGGGGATGTCGGCGCCGTCGGCGAGGCGGGCCTTGACCAGTTCCCCGGCCTGGTTCGCGGCCAGCAGCGACATGATCGAACGGAGTCGTCGGGGCTGGCCACCCGAGGGCAGCAGGGTCGCGTCACGTTCCAGGACGCGGTCGAGGTAACTGTCCAGCCAGGCGTGTCGCAGCCGCTTGCTGAGACCACGGACGTCGGGGTATCCGCCCCGGGCCATCGCGGCGGCATAGTCGGCGCGGGTCCACCGGGTGGCGAACAGTTGGGGCGGCGTCCCTGCCAGGAGCCAGGCGACGAAGTCCTCCGGGTGGCCGGCGAGTTCACCCTGGCTCAGGCCCCGCAGGCGCAGCGTCGCAGCCCGGCCGGCGAGGCTGTCGGAGCGGCCTTTCACGGTCAGCAGGTCCGCCGATCCGGTGAGCAGGAACCGGCCCGGCCGCCGGTCCCGGTCGATGCTGGCTTTGATGGCCAGTAGGAGTTCGGGTTCGCGCTGGACCTCGTCGATGACCAGGACCCCGTCGGGGCATTGCTCGACGAAGGCGGCCTCGTCGGCCACGGCCGCATCCCGGGTCCTGCGGTCGTCGAGAGTGACCACCACCGCGGGGTGGTCCTCGACCAACTGGCGTGCCAGTGTGCTCTTGCCGACCTGGCGTGCTCCCTGGATGACCACCGCCGGGAACGCCGAGAGCAGTTCGCGTCCCACCGAGACAGTCCTGCGGGGAAGGAGGGCATCCATGGGCCGACCCTAGCCGCTGATCGGTACTTTCGCGAACATTGATCCGTACTTTCGCGGTAGCTGGATCGTACTCCCGCGCCAAGACCGCTCACCCTACCGGGCGCACTCATCCGCAGACCGATCGTGCCGGGTAGCGGACGGTGAGGGTCGCTCAGCCGACATGCTATTGCGTACACATAGATACA
>CAZZGU010000359.1:0-1784 GCA_964653755.1 uncultured Nigerium sp.
CGCACGCGGCGGCGTCCGTCGGGGTCGAACTGGAAGCGCTGCAGGTCCACGCCGTTGCCGACCACCTGCCAGCGCCCGGGCTTGAGGAACCTGCGCAGCGTCTTGGCGTCCTGGGCGTTCTGGAACAGCTCGAAGTCGGAGAACCGCACTGCCAGTGCCTCGAGCCCGTAGACGAAGAGTCGCTTGGTGAGGGAGTCCTGGGGCCTGGCCCACAGCCCGTGGCAGGTGTTGACGACGACCGGGACGCCAGCGATGCGACCCGCGATGCGGCCCATCACGCCCGCCTTCGGGGTGTGGGTGTGCAACACGTCGAGGTCAAGGCGCTTGATCGTCCGGTAGAGCTCGACGAAGGCGCGCAAGTCACTGCCGAGCGACCAGGAGCGGGTCAGTGATCTGATCGGCACATGCCCGACGCCGAGAGCATCCACGCGTTCGACGTACGGGCCCGGGGCGCTGATGCCGAAGACGGTGTGTCCCTGCTCCACGTTCACAGTCAGCTCGGTCCCGAGAAGCAGGGCAAGGCTCATGTCCACGGTGGTGAGGTGGGCCAGGCGAAGACGCCTCGACGGTGGGGTGGGGGCAGTCACCCGATCATTGTCTCAGGTAGAGGCCGTACTTCCATAACCGAGGCATGAGCCGGGCCTGCAGTTGCACGGGGTGGGAGGAAGCACAGCCTGCGATCGTCATAATGGCGGCATGTCTGATTTCTGGCGCCGTCTTTCACCCGCGCTGCGACGAGTGGCGTCGGAACTGCCCCAGACACGTGTCGCGCGCTTCATCGTACGGGGCACCACTCCCTCCAACCTCCGGATCCTGGCGTTCCACGGGGTTCCCGACCTTGAACGGTTCGCGGCAGTCCTGGACGCCACAGCCTCCGGCTACACGCCGGTTTCCTCGGGTGACGTGCAGCGCGCTCTCGCAGGCGGAGGCTCGTTGCCGAGGCATCCGGTGTGGTTCACGTTCGACGATGGTTTGCCATCGACCTTCGCCGCCGGCGAGATGTTGGCTGCGCGAGGCATCAAGGCCACGGCTTTCGTGTGTCCAGGCGTGCTCGATACGAACCACCGGCTGTGGTTCCAGGTCTGGCAGCGGTGTCGCGACCGCGACCTGCTCGAAGATGAGGAGATCATCACCCGGTTCGCATTGGCGCGCCTCAAGACGCTACCGGATGCCGAACGGCGTGCGGCAGTCCGAGTGTTGCAGGCACGTCTTGATGGCTTGAGTGATGAGGCCCCGCCCCAGGCCGAGCAAGCCATGCTGCAATCGTGGGTGGGCCAAGGCCACGACGTGGGCAACCACACATGGGACCACCCGATGCTCGACCGGTGCTCTCCGGCAGAGCAGAAGGACCAAGTGGTCCGAGCACACCGAGCGTTGGAGGAGCGCGGCTTCCTGCCGCAGTTCCTCGCCTACCCAAACGGGAATTTCGCCCCCGCGGCCGCTGCGGCCGCTTCCGAACTCGGTTACTCCGGATCGCTGTTGTTCGACCATAGACTCACGCGCCTCGGTTCACCGCCCCACCAACTGTCACGGCTGCGGATTGACAGCGATGCCGGTCGGCGACGGGCAGCCAGCATCTTGTCCGGAGCGCATTCCGCCGCCGTGCACCTGGTGCCCGGTCTGTGAGGCTGTCGGCGCCGCGCGGGGTCGTCGGCTAGCCTGCTGATCGCCCGGGACGCCTGCGCGCGCTGACGGGCACGGACGAGGGGGGGCGCTTTGAGGGTCTTGCACGTGATCGATGGCGTGGGTGTGGGTGGTGGCGCGGAGGAATCATTGGTCGGGAT
>CAZZGU010000360.1:0-1781 GCA_964653755.1 uncultured Nigerium sp.
GGGCGCTACGACATCTTCAAGCAGTACACGGCGCTCGTGAACGACACCAGCCGCGACCTCATGACCCTGCGCGGACTCCTGGAGTTCAACACCGAGGCCCGCCCGAGCGTCGACCTCGACGAGGTCGAGCCGGTCTCCGCCATCGTGAAGCGGTTCTCCACCGGAGCGATGAGCTACGGCTCCATCAGCCGGGAGGCCCACGAGACCCTCGCCATCGCCATGAACCGGTTGGGCGCCAAGTCGAACACCGGCGAGGGCGGCGAGGACCGCGAGCGCCTTTACGACCCCGAGCGCCGCTCTGCCATCAAGCAGGTCGCCTCGGGCCGCTTCGGCGTGACGAGCGACTACCTGACCAACGCCGACGACATCCAGATCAAGATGGCGCAGGGGGCGAAACCCGGCGAAGGCGGGCAACTCCCCGGCAAGAAGGTCTATCCCTGGGTGGCGAAGACGCGGCACTCGACGCCAGGCGTCGGGCTGATCTCACCGCCCCCACACCACGACATCTACTCCATCGAGGATCTCAAGCAGTTGATCCACGACCTCAAGTGCGCCAACCCGCAGGCCCGCGTCCACGTGAAGCTGGTCGCTGAGGTCGGGGTCGGCACGGTCGCCGCAGGTGTCAGCAAGGCCAAGGCGGACGTGGTGCTGATCTCCGGCCACGACGGCGGTACCGGCGCCGCACCGCTGACGTCCCTGAAGCACGCCGGCGGCCCCTGGGAGCTCGGCCTGGCCGAGACCCAGCAGACCCTGCTGCTCAACGGGCTGCGCGACCGCATCGTGGTCCAGGCCGACGGCCAACTCAAGACGGGCCGCGACGTCGTGATCGCCGCCCTGCTGGGTGCGGAGGAGTTCGGCTTCGCGACCGCACCGCTCGTGGTCTCGGGGTGCGTCATGATGCGCGTCTGCCACCTGCCCGGTGGGCGTCGCGACCCAGAACCCCGAACTGCGTGCCCTGTACTCCGGCCAGGCCGACCACGTCGTGAACTTCTTCGAGTTCATCGCCGAGGAGGTCCGCGAACTGCTGGCGCAGCTCGGCTTCCGGACGCTGCAGGAGGCCGTCGGTCACGTCGAGTCCCTCCGGACGAAGGCCGCCGTCGACCACTACAAGGCGCACGGACTGGACCTCACCCCGATCCTGCACCAGGTCGACCTGCCCGAGGGCACCCCGCTGCACTGCGTCGTCGCCCAGGACCACGGGCTGGCCGACAAGCTTGACGTGCGACTTCTGGAACAGTCCCGTCCGGCGCTCGAGCGTGGCGAGCCGGTCCGGTTCGAGGTCGGCGTCCGCAACGTCGACCGGACCGTGGGCACGATCCTCGGCCACCACGTGACGAAGGCGACCCAGGGCCACGGCCTGGACGACGACACGATCGACATCACCCTCACCGGGACGGCGGGCCAGAGCTTCGGCGCGTTCCTGCCCCGCGGAGTGACCTTGCGGCTCGTCGGCGACACGAACGACTACTTCGGCAAGGGTCTCTCGGGGGGACGCCTGACCGTCCGGCCCGCCCCGGACGCTGCGTTCGTCGCCGAGGAGCAGATCATCGCCGGCAACGTCATCGGCTACGGCGCCACCTCGGGCGAGATGTACATCCGCGGTCGGGCCGGCGAGCGGTTCTGTGTTCGCAACTCGGGCGCCACCGCGGTCGTCGAAGGTGTGGGAGACCACGCCTGCGAGTACATGACCGGGGGAGAGGCGCTCATCTGTGGACCCACCGGACGCAACATTGCCGCGGGCATGTCGGGCGGGGTCGCCTGGATCCTCGACCTCGACCAGG
>CAZZGU010000361.1:0-1763 GCA_964653755.1 uncultured Nigerium sp.
CACACGACCACCCCGTTCGACCTGCTGTACACCCTGGGCATCGCCACAGCGGTCCTGGGAGCGTGCATGATGATGGGCGTCGTCGTCCCTGGGCTGGTGACGCCCTTGGCGATCATGGGTTCGATGCCTCTCACGATGTACAGCCTGCACCTCCTCATGCTCGAAGTCCCGTTCTTCCCGGAGGGGCTGGCCCTCTACCTCCTGCAGGCCGTGATCCTCTTCGGGTTCGCGTTCTTGTGGAGTCGCAGGTTCGAGCGCGGCCCGCTCGAAGGCGCCGTCAACTTCTTCGCGGGAGGCGTCCGCTCCCTCATCGCAGGGAAGCGGTGACCCCTCCGCTCGCGCTCGTCTATCGGGGCAAGGCGACGGTGCCGGGCTGCCCCGAAGCTGCGGCCCGACTCCTGGCCCAGAGCCCCCACGCCTTCCGGATTGCCTACGTGGGCGAGCGGGAGGAGGAACGCCTCACCGCGGACGTCCTCGCCCGGGCGAGCCTCTACGTCCAACCGGGCGGGGACGAACTGAAGCCGGCCTGGCGCCGGCTGCGCCGGCATGCCCCCGCGATCCGGGCGTACGTCGCGGGCGGCGGACGCTATCTGGGCTTCTGCCTGGGCGGGTACCTGGCGGGGCATGAGCCGGGTTTCGGCCTCCTGGAGCACGATACCGACCAGTACGTGGCCACACCCGGCGCTGAGGTGCACGACGAGCGTGCCACCGTGATCGAGGTCCTGTGGGGGACCCGCCGCCGTCGGCTCTACTTCCAGGACGGGTGCTCCTTCACGCCGGGGCCTCGCACCGAGGTCGTGGCCACGTACCGCAACGGCCAGGCCGCCGCCGTCGTGAACCCGTTCGGAGCCGGACGTGTCGCGGCCGTGGGGCCGCATCCGGAGGCGACCGACGACTGGTTCCGCGCTGACGACCTGCCCCCGGTGTACCCGACGACGGTCGACCTCGGGCTCGACCTGATCGCACGGGTGATGCGGCCGTGATCGACGTCTGGCTGGCCGAACTCCCGAACGCTGGCGGTGACCACGACCGGTCCGGGTCGACCCGCCTGGGACGCGCGACCGCGTCCGCTCTCGCGCTGACCGCGCTCGGCGCCGCCCTCGACGTGGAGCCGACGCTGCTGCGCCTGGCGCACCGGTGCAGGATCTGCGGCTCCAGCGAGCACGGCGTGCCCTACCTGGCGGAACACCCGGAGGCCCCTCACGTCAGCATCAGCCGAACCGCGGACCTGGTCGGCGTGGCCTTGTGCGAGGACGCCGCCGTCGGGCTCGATCTGGAGCGCGTGGACGGGCTCCCGGCCGACGCCGCCCTGGCGATGCTGGCCCCCGAGGAGGACGGTGGATCCCCCGCGGAGCTCGCGGTTCGGTGGGTGCGCAAGGAGGCCGCGCTCAAGGCGTCCGGTCATGGGCTCGCGGTGGACCCCCGCACCGTGGTCGTGTCGGACCCCCGGCGTCCGGCCCGGGTGCTCAGTTGGCCCGTCGCGGGTCCGATCCCCTCGCTCGTCGACCTCGGCCCTCGACGCGTGGGCACCGGTCACGTCGGCTGTGTGGCTGTCCTCCAGGAGGCCTATAGTCCGAGGGGCGTCTCGCTTCACAGGGTATCGACAGCGATACCACAGCTTCACCGGGAAAGGTCGACGTCATGAATCGTGTTCTGGCAGCCGTCGCGGCGCTCGCTCTCGCCCTGGCTGGATGCACGAGCGCCCCTCCGGAGCCGGCGGCCACGCTCGCGCCCACCGCTGAGCCTGTCCAGGCCCGGCCCCA
>CAZZGU010000362.1:0-1755 GCA_964653755.1 uncultured Nigerium sp.
TGCTGACTTTCGACGACGGCTTCGAGGACGTGTACCACCACGCGTGGCCTCTGCTGCGCGAACGACGCCTGCCGTTCACGGTCTACCTCGCGACGGCGTTCATGGGGTCCACGATGCGCTGGGAGGGCGCGACCGCCAAGGGCGAACCGGGACGCGGACTCACGTGGGAACAACTCCGCGAGATGCTCGAGTCGGGCCTCTGCTCGGTCGGGAACCACACGCACGACCACGTGCGACCCGAGCAACTGACGGCGGCGGACCTGGACGCGTGCACGGCTGCCGTCGAGCAGCACCTAGGGGTCAGGCCGCGGCATTTCACGTATCCGTGGGGGGTCGTCGTCCCGGGGATGGAGGATGCGCTGCGCGCCCGCTTCCGCTCGGCGTCCACGGGAGAACTGGGCCGCAACCTGCCGGGGGTTGACCTGATGCGGCTGCGCCGCGTGCCCGTGCGCCGAACTGACCCCGACGAGTTCTTCGCCGCGAAGCTGCGGGGTGGGCTGCTGCCCGAGCGGCTCTACGCGTGGATCGTGGCCGGGGCCAAGCGGCTCCGGCTGGGAGGCTAGCGGGCAGCGAGTCGGCGGTAGGCGTCCTGCTGGACGGCCAGGGCCGCGCGGATGTCGTAGTCGCCGGCCCTGGCTTGGGCCGCAGCACCCAATCGCGCGCGGAGATCGGCGTCCTCGGCCACGCGGACCACTGCCGAGGCGAGCGCCTCGTGGTCGCCGGGAGGTACGAGCAGCCCCTCGGAGCCGTCCCGGACCTGCTGGGGGACGCCACCAACCCGGGTGGCCACAACGGGCAGGCCGGCCGCAAAGGCCTCCATGATCGCGACGGGCAGGCCCTCGTGGGCCGACCCCAGGACGAAGAGGTCGGCGGCCCCCATCAGCTCGTGGACGTCGCGCCGGAACCCCAGGAACCGGAAGCCGTCCCCGAGGCCGAGTTCGGCGTGGAGCGCCTTGAGTTCCGATTCGAGCGGGCCCTGCCCCACGGAGGCGACAACCACCCGCGGGTGCGACTCGCGGACGAGTGTCGTGGCGCGCAGCAGGTTGGGGTAGTCCTTGTTGCGCCGCAGGTTGGCCACGGTGAGGGCGAGGACGGCGTCCTCGGCCAGCCCCAGCTCGGCGCGGATCCTCGCTCGGGTTCCGGCGGGCGCGCCGACGGCGGTGGTGTCGATGCCGTGGATGAGTACCTCGTAGCCCCGCGCGATCGCCGGCCACATGGTGCGGGTCACCTGGTCCGAGACCGCCCAGTGTTGCGCGTCCAGCCGCGAGGTGAGGCCGTTCAGCCAGCGGGTGGGGCGTCGGTGGCTCGACCATTCGTTGTGCTCGGTGACGACGATGGCCGGTCGCCGATCGCGCGGCAGCGTGAGGCTCACGAGCCTGGCTGCGGAGGCCAGTACAGGGGAGTGGGCGTGCACCACGTCGGCTTCCTCCATCGCAGCCCGCAGTGCGGGCAGCCAACCCAGGCGTCCGGACCTCAACCGAGTGGGGAGGATGCCGGCGGCCTCGAACTCGGGGACGAGGTGGGTCTTGTCGGGTCTCACGTAGGCGACCCGATAGTCGAAGGACTCGTGGTCTGCCGCCTTGGCCGAGAGGAGCAGCAACTGCTCGGCTCCGCCGGGCCCGAGCCCCTTGATGAGCCAGAGCACCTTGATGCGGTCCTTCACAGCGCACACCCCCCCACGGCCGTTCCAGCGACGGTGCCGGCCCTAGACTATCCGAGCAGCCTACAACCCCAAGGATGAGCGATGACTTCGGT
>CAZZGU010000363.1:0-1733 GCA_964653755.1 uncultured Nigerium sp.
CAGGGACGGGCAACTGATCAGCGCGGTCTGGGTGTGCTGACGCAACCGGAGCGCGATGGCGTCTCTTGTCAGCCGCCGACCGGTCCGGGTCGCGAAGATGGGCTGTTCGTGTGCGGTCTGGTTGCTGCTGATCCAGCCGGCCAGCACGGTCGCCAAGGGCCTTGTCAGCGGCAGGATCCGGTCCTTGCGTCCCTTGCCTTGGCAGGCGACTTGCGGGTTCGCCGTGAGCGTGAGCGAAGCGGGCGTCAACGACAACAGTTCAGTCACACGCAGCCCGGTGTGGGCGGCCAGGGTGATGAACAGCTGGTCGCGGCGTCCTTCCCACGTGGCTGTGTCTGGCGCGTTGACCAGAGCGGTCAACTCGGACTCGTCGAGGTAGGCCACGGTGATGGTGTCGTGTCTCTTGGGCGGTATGGCGAGTATCCGCTGGATGGTGGCGGCGTGCTCGGGATGCCAGAGGGCGGCGTAGGCGAAGAACGCTCGCAGGGCAGCCAGACGGTGGTTGCGGGTTTGGACGGAGTTCGATCGATTGGTCTCCAAATGAGTGAGGAAGCCGGTGATCACGTCAGCGGTGACATCGTTGAAGTCCAACGCTGCCGGCGCGATGTGCTGCTGCTGCTGGAGGTAGTCGAGGAACAGGTGCCAGCCGTCCCGGTAGGAGGTGACCGTGTGGCGGGACGCGGCCTTCTGTTTCGCGAGCCGGTCGGTGAAGAACCGTTGCAGGGTCGGGCCGATGAGCGTCATCGCTGCTCCCGACGGATCGTCACCGGCGGGACTTTCGCGGCGGCGGCGGCCATCAACTCGGGAGTCGCGCTGAGGTACCAGTAGGTGTAGCGGGGCTCGACGTGGCCTAGGTAGGTGGCCAGGACGGGCAGCAACGCGCCGACGTCCCGGCCTTGCCGATGCCAACGGGTCAGCGTGGTGACCGCGAACGAGTGCCTGAACGAGTGCAGTGTGGGTCGACGGGCGGAGCCCTCACCGATGCCGCAGCGGTCCACGATATGCCTGAAGGTTTCGTTCACGGACTTGTAGCACAACCGCCGCCCGGTCCCCGATACCAGCAGTGCCTCGGTTGCTGGGCTGCGGTTCTTCGCTGTCTGGGCAAGGTAAGCGCTCAAGGCGGCGACCGTCGCGGGGTCGATGGGGATCTGACGAGTCTTGCCGAACTTGGTGTTGCGGATCATGAGGGTGTTGTCGCCGCAGTCGAGGTCACCCTTGTCGAGGCTGATGGCTTCACCGATTCGCATACCGGTGCAGGACAGCAGCCCGATCAGGGTCGGATAGGTCGCCTGCGGGATGGGGCCGCGCACGTTCACGCCGGCGTCGCGCATCAGCGCACTGACCTGCGCGGGCGAGTAGATGAAGGGAACCCGCCAGGACTGGTGGAGTGTGATCAGCCCTTGGGGCAGCAGTTCGTGACGGGGCTCGAGGCCGGACAAGTAGCGGGCGAACCCGCGTGCCGCGGTAGCCCGGCGCTGCCAGATCGTCGAACCGGGTTCGGCGTCCGGCGCTGTCACCCAGGCGGTCATGCGCTCGACGGTGAGGAACTCGGCCTCTTCGGTGACGAGTTCGTCAACCAGGAACTTCAACAATCGGGCGGGGTCGGCCAACCCATGGCCCAGCCCGCGACGCAAGGCAAGGTAGTCGTGGAGGTGTTGCTTCCAGTCGGTCATGGCGTCACCTGGGGCCAACCCGCAACCGCCTCGGACAGCATCCCGAAATCGACCTTGGCG
>CAZZGU010000364.1:0-1720 GCA_964653755.1 uncultured Nigerium sp.
TGCCGATGCGGTAGTACTCCTTGGGATCGTTGCCGAGGTTCACGACGATGACGACGTCGTCTCCCGGGCCGTGGGCGAACCACCGCTGGAAGACCAGCAGGTTGTCCTCGTCATTGGCGTGATACACGTTGAGGCCCTGGCCGGTCAGGCCCTTCGTGAGGCCGGCGCGGTTGAGCCTCAGGTTGATGAGGTCGCGATACAGGCGCGCGATGCCGTGGAAGTTCTCGTTGCGCGCCCAGTCGAGCGGGACGTCGTCGCGGAACCAGCCGCCCTCAAGGAACTCCTGTCCCTGAAACAGCATCGGGATGCCGGGGGAGGTGAGGACGAGCCCCGCCCCGACCGTCGAACGCTTCTGGGCCGGCCAACCGGTGGCGTTGTCCGGTTCGATCTCCTGGGGGACGCGGGCGCTTCCGTTGGCGACCTCGTCGTGGGACTCGGTGTAGATGACGCGCGCGAAGGCGTCGCCGTAACTGTGGCTGACGGCGGCGGCGAGCGCGTGCACCGAACGGTGCTCGTCGGCCGGGGTGATGAGGGCCTCGCGGACCGGGTGGACGAACTCGGCGTCCCACTGGGCGTGGAAGCCGGCGCCGTCGGCGTCCAGACTGACCACGCGGTCGTGGCCGTGGAGATCCTCTGCGATCGAGATCCTGCCCGGGTAGTCGGCCCGCAGGGTGTCGGTGATCCAGCGCATGAGCGACCAACCCTCCTCGAGGTCGAACCCGCTCCCGCTCACCGACCGCATGTAGGGCGTCATGTCGAGGCGCAGGCCGTCCACGTGGTAGTCGCGCAGCCACATGACGGCGTTGTCGTGGATGAACCGGCGCACCTCGTCGCGCCCGTAGTCCGGACGCGTGTCGCCCCACGGGGTCGAGGACCGCTCGTCGTTGTAGAAGTAGATGCCGCCCTTGTCGTTCTCCGACCAGCCGTCGAACTGCCAGAGGTCGAGGTCGCTCGGCCCGAAGTGGTTGTAGACAACGTCCTGGATGACGGCGAGGCCGCGCTTGTGTGCCTCGCGGATCAGGGACTTGAACCCGTCCGGGCCGCCGTAGGCGCTCTCGACAGCGAAGACGTGGGCCGGGTTGTAGCCCCAGGACATGTCGCCTGCGAACTCGGCGACCGGCATGACCTGGATCGCGTTGACCCCGAGGTCGAGCAGGTGGTCGAGCTTGTCGATGACCGTGTGCATGTCACCAACCGTCCCGTCGGCAGTGGCGAACGAGCCGACGTGCATCTCGTAGATGACCAGTTCGTGGTGAGGCGGGCAGTGGGCGGACTCGCCCTCCCAGTCGAAGGAGTCATGGTCGTAGATGACCCCGTTGCCCACCGAGTTGGTGACCTGGAGGGCGTAAGGGTCGATGCGGCCGAAGGAGTTCTCGCCGGACGTGAGCCAGAACTTGTACTCGTGGCCGACGCGGGCCTGCTCGACATGGCCGTACCAGTAGCCGTTGCCCTCGTCCCGCAGGGGATCGGCGCTCTCGCTCCAGTCGTTGAAATCGCCGATGACGCTGACGGCGTCCGCGTGTGGCGCCCACACCCGGAAGCCGACCCCCTTGTCGCTGGGGATCGCTCCCATCCCGGCCAGCGGTTCCCGCGGTTCTGGCGTCATCTCGTGGTTCCTCTCTGCGCTGTCTTCTCCCCAGGCCGATTCATAGCGCACCGCGTCCGGCGGGTGCCAGCATGGGGAGCCGCGCGTGGGCGTCCGGTGGGGTGATGTGGAGTC
>CAZZGU010000365.1:0-1712 GCA_964653755.1 uncultured Nigerium sp.
ACCATCTCGGGGGTGATCGGCTCGATGTACGTGGCGTCCGCGAACTCCGGGTCCGTCATGATCGTCGCCGGGTTGCTGTTGACGAGGACGACGCGGAAGCCCTCTTCCCGCAGGACCCGGCACGCCTGCGTGCCGGAGTAGTCGAACTCGCAGGCCTGTCCGATGACGATGGGGCCCGAGCCGATGACGAGGATCGTGGAGATGTCCGTGCGGCGGGGCATCAGTTCTCCTCGTGTTGTGGCCGGACGTGCTCTGCTCGCGTCCGCGACCCCATCACCTCGGCGAAGCGGTCGAACAGGTAGGCGGAGTCGTGCGGTCCCGCCGCCGCCTCAGGGTGGTACTGCACGGAGAAGCCGCGGACGCGGCCGTCCGGGGCCCGCAGTTCCAACCCTTCGACGACGTCGTCGTTGAGGCACACGTGGCTGACGTGGACGTCGCCCCACCGCGTTCGCACGCTCCCCTCGACGGGGGCCGCGACGGCGAAGCCGTGGTTGTGGGCCGTGATCTCGACGCGACGGGTCGCCAGGTCCATGACCGGCTGGTTGATACCGCGGTGACCGTACTTGAGCTTGTAGGTGCCCAGGCCGAGCGCCCGGCCGAAGATCTGGTGGCCGAAGCAGATCCCGAAGAATGGCCAGCCGGCCCCCAGGACGTCGCGGAGGAGGGCGACGGCGGCGTCCGCCGCGGCCGGGTCCCCCGGCCCGTTGCTGAAGAAGACCCCGTCGGGCGCCAGCGCCTGAAGGTCGGCCAGCGTGGACGTCGCGGGCAGCACGTGGACCTCCATGCCACGCAAGGCCATGAGCTCGGGGGTCATCTCCTTGATGCCGAGGTCGACGGCCGCCACCGTCCAGCGCCTCTCCCCCACCGCCGGCACCACGGACGCGTGGTCGGTCGTGACCTCGCCGACGAGGTCGGCACCCTCCATGCGGGGCTGCTGGAGGACGCGCCCGAGGAGCCGTGCGGGGTCGAGCTCCTCGGTGGAGATACCCACCCGCATCGTGCCGCGGTCGCGCAGGTGGCGGGTCAGCGCGCGCGTGTCGATCTGCTCGATGCCCACGACCCCCTGGGTGCGCAACGCCTCGTCGAGCGTCCGGTTCGCGCGCCAGTTGGACGCCACGCGCGAGACCTCGCGGACGACGAGGCCAGCGACCCAGATGCGTCGCGACTCGTCATCGACGTCGTTCCAGCCCGTGTTCCCGATGTGCGGGGCCGTCGCAACCACGACCTGGCGTCGGTAGGACGGGTCGGTGAGGGTCTCCTGGTAGCCGGTCATGCCGGTCGCGAAGACGGCCTCGCCGAAGGCCTCGCCCCGGGCGCCGAAGGAGACCCCCCGGAAGGAGCGGCCGTCCTCAAGGACCAACAGGGCCGGTGTTTCGGGGTGCTCCGCCATCGTGGCCTCCTACTCGGCGGGGTGGACCTGGGCCATGATCGTGCCCAGCAGCCCATTCAGGAAGCCGGGCGAATCGTCGGTCGAATACTCCGCTGCCAGGTCAACTGCCTCCTTGACAGCGATCTGCGGGGGAGTGTCCGCGTGCAACATCTCGTAAATGGCGATGCGGGCCAGATTGCGGTCGACCCGCGGCATGCGTTCCAGCGACCACCCCGGCGCGAGCGCCCCCACGATGAGCCCATCGATGTCTCCCAGGGACCGCTGCACCCCCTGGACGATCTCGGCGGTGAAGGGGCGGACGGGCGGCTCCCCCGCAGAGAAC
>CAZZGU010000366.1:0-1711 GCA_964653755.1 uncultured Nigerium sp.
CGTTGTCCCACACCAACAGCGCCCGGGGGCGTACACCCCCCTACGCGGGCATCACAAGGGAAGATCCAGCACGATCGTGGCTTGGCTGGTTAGGGTTGTGAAGGTATGCCCAGCGGGGAGCATCGAAGCGGAAGGCAGCCATGGCTACTGAGCACATCACGGTGAAGCCAGATGGCAGTTGGTGGCGCGTTATCTACGGGGGCGGAACCATCGAATGGGCACCAATCTCAGACCCATTCGGCAAGAGCGATGCTGGCGACCGGCCACTCACAGCACCGCCTCGACCGGGAGGGCTCGGCCCCATCGCAGGAGGTGGCGGTCATCTCCAAGCACTGACCGCCTTTGCCGAGGTCGCTTCCACGATCGTACAAACGGCCGAACTGCGGCAGCAGCGGCTGATGCTTGAGGCAGCACGCGAGCAGTCGCAACGGATCGAGTGGCTGACCGACATGATGGGCCGCTGGGCCGAAGTCCACAGCAGCGGCGGGCAGCTGGACCTGCGCATTTCTGAGTACCTCGTGCGTGAAGTACGGGGCTTCATGGAGGTCATCGCCGCGAACAAGCGCGTCGCACTGCCGCAGTCGCTCTTGTACGACCTCGAACTCATCCTTGATTCGTTCCGGTCCATGCGGCTTCTGCTATCAGACCAGTTCGAGGCGCTTGAGGAGAGCGAAGGCGTTCGCCTCAAGGAGGCGGTGAGGACGGTGCTTCCTGGGCACGGCCTCGACATGAACTTCGTTCGCCGCTTGGCGCTTGATCCCTCCGACGTGTGGTCCGAGAAGGTGCGGGGGAAGGGGACCGCTGGGTTCGATGAGGAGTTCGCCAACGCTTTCAGGTTCCCCGATGTCTTCCGAGATCGACTCTTTCCGGTCAATGAGATCGCGCTCCGCGAGGCCGCGGAGACCACCACAAAGGGCTTCATGGAGAGGATCGCTGCGCTTGTGGCGGGCCCCCTCCCATGGCTCCGCTGGGACGACTTCAAGTCCGATTTGACCGAGAGACGTGACACCTACCGTGAGTTGCTGATCCTTCCCGCGGAGTTCTTCCGTGTTCGTGCGTTGAACTCCGCTTGGGTCGCCACGACAGCGGTCGTGGCTGAGGCATTCGGCGAAGAAGTCGGAGTTCTGATCGGAACTGGCGGGATGGCTGTCGAGATTGGATTGGGCACCGCGAAGTTGCCGGCCGGACGACTTGCCGAACCGCCAGCTTTGGCAAGTCGTTGACCAGGGTCCGGACGGAAGGGGAGGCTTCGGTGTCCAGCTATGAGGTGATCGAGGGCGCCCCGGTGTCGGGGGTTGTGCTGCACGTGCCGCATTCGGCGGTGCTCATCCCTTCGGATGTCCGGGGGCGGATCCTCCTTGACGACGACGCTCTGGCCGGGGAACTGCGGTTGATGACCGACCACGCCACGGATACCATCACCCACCGCGTCCAGGAACTTGCGGCGGTGCGTCCCTGGGCGTTCGTCAACAGGCTGTCGCGGCTGGTGATCGACCCGGAACGTTTCCCTGACGATCGCGAAATCATGGAAAAGGTCGGCATGGGCGCGGTCTACACCCGCACCTACGACGGGCAACCTTTGCGGGCATCTGACCAGGAGCATAAGCAGGATCTGCTGGACCGCTACTTCGACCCCTACGCGCGGGCGTTGACCGACGTGGTGGCGGCTCGCCTCGCTGCAGCCGGGCGGGTACTGATCGTGGACGTGCAC
>CAZZGU010000367.1:0-1701 GCA_964653755.1 uncultured Nigerium sp.
CCGTGGAAGGACGACTTCGACTTCGAAATCATCCCGAGCACCCGGGACATCGCGACCTTCGCCGGCCCCGATGTCGAAATCCAACGCTTCTACTGGACGTGAGCCCGACTCAGAGCCGGGTTAAGCTGAACCATGCCTCTGAGCGGTCACCTCTTCGTCGTGCAGGCCGACCTCACCCGGCTGGCCGCGGACGCGTTCCTCGTTCCCTGCGACACCGACCTGAACGTGGCGGGCGGGTGGCGCCCGTTCCTCGAGCCGGGCAAGGACCCACAGGCGTCCGAAAAGTGGTTCCGGCCCCCGGGCGTCCAGCGCGAGGACGGGTTCGCGTACCTGCCCGACACCACCAAAGGCAAGAACCCGACCCCCGACCAGGTCGTCGGGCTCCGGGTCCTCGTCGACACCGTCAAGACCGAAACCATCGAGGAGATGATCGAGCACTCCCTGACTGCCGTCCGGTTCGCCGCCCGCAAGGCAGTGCGCCGCGGCGGTCGCGCGCTCCCCCTCATCGCCCTGCCCATCCTCGGCGTCGGACAAGGCAACTTCCCCGGACGACGAGCCGAGGTCATCAACGAACTGATCACACGCCTCCTGGCGTTCGTGCGCAGCGAACCGATCGATGTCGCCCTCGTCCTGCGGCGTCCCGCCGACTTCGCCGCCGCCCAGTGGGTCCGCAGCCAGATCCCGGACGCCGACGCCACGGCCTGGTCGGCACTCAGCAACCGGCACCTCGACCTGGCCGACCGCCTGGGCCGGAAAGCCGCCCGAGGCGAACTCTCGATCTTCGTCGGCGCCGGCGTCAGCAAACCCGTCGGCTTCCCCGACTGGCAGGAACTCCTCCAAGAACTCACCCGGCGCCGCATCCGGTTCACGCCCAAGACGAACTACCCCAAACTCGCTCAGCGACTCCGGATCCGGAACCTCAACGGCAAGATCGCCAAACGCTTCCGCACCCGCAAACACGCCCTCAGCCATGCCTTTCTGGCCGACCTCCACACCCCGTCAATGGTCACCACGAACTACGACCCCTGCCTGGAGAACGCTGCTGCCGCCACCCACCTCGACCCCAAGCTCCGCGTGCTCGCACGACAACTCGCCGTCGGAAGCCACCCCTGGCTGTTGAAGCTCCACGGCGACATCGAGCACCCCGCCACGATCGTGTTGACTTCACGCCAGTACAAGCGACTGTCGAAGGACTACCACGCCCTCCGCGGCGTCGTGCAGTCCCTGATGCTGACCAGCCACCTCCTGTTCGTGGGGTTCGGCTTCGCGGACGCCGACTTCCTCGCAATGTCCGGCGCCGTCCAGCGGGTCCGCTCCCTCGCGCAGGAGGACACCGCGAACGCCAAGGTCGGAACGGCCATCGAACTCCGCGAGTCAACCAAACGCCGCTACACCGAACTTGACTACCAACACCTCAGCCCCGCCGACAGCAACGTCGCCGAAGCTGCCCGGCTCCTGGAGATCCTGCTCGACCGCCTCGCCTGGCGCGCCCAGATCACCGGCGACATCCGTGCCTCATTCATGCTCGACCCCGACTACCAGCAAGGCGCAAACCCCAACGACGAGGAACTCCGGCAGAAGCTGACCGAGTTGCAGGACGTGGCCGAACGGCACCCACGCAGTGCTGGACACCGAGCAGTGATCGATCTTCTGCGCACCCTGGGCGCCCCGGGCCTAGCGCAGCCAAGCGCCTCGCCTGCG
>CAZZGU010000368.1:0-1700 GCA_964653755.1 uncultured Nigerium sp.
ACCATCTGCAGCGGCGACGCGATCACGACAGCCAGCAGCCCCCAGATGATGGGCATGAAGATCATGAGTCCGCGCATCCATTTGTCGCGAGCCGGCTTGTCACGCCAGGTGAACACTCTGAACACCGAGAGCGCGTTGGCCGTCTGCCTGCTGAGGCTGGGGACATTCGCGAGAATCGACTTGAACAGGGCGATCGCGGCGAACACAAGGAATACCGGCCCCGCCCAGGCGCCGACGGTGCTGGTGAAGATCGTCGAGATCGTTTTGATGACTTCGGTTCCTGCCGGCTCCAGACCCTGGGGATTCAGGACTGCCGCGCCCAGGATGTAGAACGCGGCGGTGGACGCCGTGTAGATGACCCAGGACACCCAGGCGTCCTTCTTCATGACCGAGATCCAGCCGCGGGCGCGGGCGGCCCACGCCTCTGATCCGTCGTTGGGGCCGGTCCACGCGGCGTACCCCTTCTCGACGCACCAGAAGCTGTAGCTGGAGATCTCGCCCGCCCCCACGCCGGTGAGCCCGAACATCGACAGTGCGACGCCCATCGAGCCGGCCGCAATCTGGAACGTCATGCCCCCGGCGAGATCGCCGAGGGTCCACGCGTAGGGGGTGGTCTGGAGGCCGAACACCATGATGACAACCATCGCCGTGACGACCACCACCAGGGTTGTGGAGACCGATTCGACGATCTCGTAGCGGTTGGCAAAGTGGATGGCGATGGCGACCAGGACCATCAGCACCACCCACCATGCGGGGCTGACCGCCGGGACGAGCAACGTCAATGCCAGCGCCGCGGCGCCGAGCACACCGGCCTGGCTCGTGAGGAACTACAGGAACATCAGCACGGCCAGGTAGGAGGCCCAACCGCGGCCGAGGATCCGGGGTGGCACGCGGTCATAGCCCTCAATGCCGGGTCTGCCGGTCGAGATTGACCAGCGTGCGAGTTCGATCTGCACCGCCACCTTGACGAAGGTGGAGACGAAGACCAGCCAGAGAAGCATGAATCCGACTTTGGCGCCCAAGGTCGTGGCGGTGATGAGTTCGCCTGAGCCCACAACCGCGGCGCTGGTAATCATGCCGGGACCCAGGAATCGCAGGCTGGGACCCCAGCCCTGGGGCGGCTCCTGGATCTTGCTGGAATCCATCACGTAGGGGTCATTATGAACGTCATCGACGTGGTGAGGCGAATGCTGGCTCACAGCGGCTCCTGACTGCCGAAGGGCCGGGAGATCCTCTGGTCCGCGAAGAGACTTTTCCTTCATCGTGTTCCGGGACCGATCTCCTGGGGAAGTGAAGTGAGCCTATTCCTGACCAAGCCAATGGCAGGCGGATTTGCGCAGGTTTCATCACATTCCTGCTCATTGGTCAGCGACCGGGCCACGGTGCCCGGCCCGCGAGCACGCGCTGGCGCGCCTCGCGCTCAGCAGGGAGTGGTTGCGGCGGGCGTAACGCGGGCCCTCGGCGGGCGTAACGCGGGCCCTCGGCGGGTGTGAGGCGGGCCCTCGGCGGGCGTAACGCGGGCCCTCGGCGGGTGTGAGGCAGGCCCTCGGCGGGCGTGGCGGTGCAACGTCGCTGGGCAAGTGGCCGGGGAATGCACGATGCGGACGCGGTGGGCGTCCGCATCGTCTGGTGGCCAGGACCGGGGTCGAACCGGTGACCTTTCACTTTTCAGGCGAACGCTGCTACCAGCTGAGCTACCT
>CAZZGU010000369.1:0-1697 GCA_964653755.1 uncultured Nigerium sp.
ATCAGCGCCCTAGGCCGGGCAGGCGGATGAGCGCCGTGGGTTGCGATGTTGCGACGCAGGACCGTCCCCTTCTAGTCACGGCTCGGCCAGGCTCGGCAGACTAAGCGCGTAGCGATGGCGGTCACTGTTGGAACTACGGGCGCGCCGGGACGATGCCTAGCAGGCATTCGGGGCCCTTCGGACATTCGGTGGGGATCACGGGATGAGGCCGCCGGCGGCGAGGAGCATGCGGAGGCGGTAGTTGTCTCTGTTGCGGTAGCCGCGGACGAGGCGGCGGTGGAGTTCGATGATCCCGTTGATCGATTCAGTGCCACCGTTCGAGGCCCGGCCGGTGGTGAAGTAGGCCAGGAACGCGTCCTTCCAGCGGCGCAGGGTCCGCCCCAGGCGCGCGACCTCGGGGATCGGGCAGGTATGGAAGCTCGCTAGGATCTCCTCCGCCCGCCGTCTTCCCTCAGCCACGTCCGTGGCGTGGTAGACAGCGCGCAGGTCTTGGGCGCACCGCCACGCGACGTAGAGTGCCTCGTGTGCCGGGTTCGCCTCGATCGCGGTGGCGAGCCGGTCCAACTGCTTGTCGGTGAGCCGCTCCGCACCGGCGCGCAGGACGTTCTGCACGCCGTACAACGGGTCACCCTTGCGGCCGCGGTGCCCGAGGGTCTCCTGCTGGATCCGGCGCCGGACCTCGTCCACCACGGTGGTGCCAAGTTTGACGACGTGGAAGGCGTCCAGGACGGCGGTGGCATCTTCCAGTTCCTCACTGATGGCGGACTTGTACCCGCCGAACGGGTCCAACGCGGCCACCTGGACCGTGTCGCGGAAGGCGGGGGTTCGGTCCTTCAACCAGTCGGCGTAGGCCTTCTTCGACCTGCCCGGGACCAGGTCCAGCAACCGTGCCCCAGGGCCGCCACCGGCGGTGGTGTGGGTCAGGTCCACCATCCCGGTCAGCTCCTTCGGCCCGCGTTTGCGGACGCTGACGTGGTGCCAGATGTGCTCGTCAACCCCGAGGCTCTCCACCCCGGCGAAGCGGGACTCATCCGCGGCGAGGCGTTCCAGTTCCGGCTTGATGGCACGCCACAGCGTCTTCCACGCCACCCCGAGCTGCCGTGCCAGCCCGTGGATGGTGCCGTGCTCGCGGCGTAACTGCCCGATCGCCCACCACACCGCACGGACCGTGATCGAGCCGCGCTGGCCGACCAGGGAGGGGAGTTGCTCAGCGAACGAGCCCCGCTCACAACCGGGGTCAGAGCAACGCCACACGCGTTGCCGCCACACCACCCGCACCCGCACCGCGCCGGACGGGACGTCACGCAACACTCGCTGTCGTCGTCCCCGGGAGGGGGCCACCACCCCACAGGTCGGGCAGCCCATCAGCTGCCACGGGGTTGAGACGGTCACCGTCATGACACGGTCGCCGCGTTCGACGGCCTCGACGTGGACCCCCGCCAGGCCGAGGAGAGTGTCACACCGCGGGCAAGGCTCAGTGGTGGGCGCGGCAACGCACCCCGTAACGTTGGACATCGTCGAGGTCTCCGAAACGAACAGTTGCTTGGTCGCCACTGATCATCGGGGACCTCGACCCCTACCCGGCCCAGCCCACCCCGCGCGTCTCACTCCCCACCGCATGTCCCAAGAGCCCGTTAACGCCCAGCCAAGTGGTGGACGCCGGGAGAAACAACAGGACCGCGCTGGTGCCGGTCAGA
>CAZZGU010000370.1:0-1669 GCA_964653755.1 uncultured Nigerium sp.
CTGGACGGGTCGTTCGGCCCACGGTTCGCCGTTGAGGGTGGCGTACCCGTTGGGGTAGAGCAGCACGTCACCGTAGGTGGTGTGGACGCCGAGCGGTTCGCCTTCGCCTTCGGTGGGGGCGGGGCGGGGTTGCAGCGTCCTGGGGGGTAGGGCGAGTACGAGTAGAGCGGCAACTCCCCGGTGAGCTCGTCGATGCTCACGCCGTGGATCTCGATCAGGGCCGCGATGACCGCTCGAGCGGCGGCGAACAGGCCGCGGTCGCGGCCGTCCTCCACCAGTTCGGCCTGGCGTCGTCGGGGCGGGTGAACCCGAGGCGGAGCAGGTGTTCGTGTTGGGCGCCGGTGAGGCGGTGGTGGGGTGGGAGGTAGTCGTCGCCGGTGATCTCGATGAGGACGGCGTCGCCTTGGAGGGAGGCGGCCTGGTAGGACACGTCGCCGAGGTCGACGGTGAACATGGTTTGCGTGCCGCGCAGGGTGCGGAGCCGGTGGGTGAGGGCGGCGGCAAGCCGCACGGGCAGGAGAGCCTTGTCTTCCCGGCTGGGCTGGAAGGATCGCAGGATGCCGACATGGGTGCCGGTGTCGGCAACGAATCCGACGTGAGGGACCGGGTTGTCTGCTGGGCTGGCCAGGGTGATGGCGAGGCGTCCATCGTCGAGCCGGAACCACTCCGTGACGGGCTGTTCGGCCCACGGCGCATCGTTGAGGGTGGCGTACCCGTTGGGGTAGAGCAGCACGTCACCGTGGATGCTCTGGACGCCGAGCGGTTCGCCTTCGCCTTTGGTGGGGGCGGTGCGGGGTTGGAACGTCCGGGGCGTGTAGGGCGTGTGCCGGGACAGCGGCAGGTCGACGGCCAGGTCGCTGGGGCTCACCTTGTGGATCTCGATCAGGGCGGTGATGACGGCTCGGGCGGCGGCGACGAGGCCGCGGTCGTGGCCGCCTTCGATGCCGATCCACCAGTTCGGCATGGCGTCGTCGGGGCGGGTGAACCCGAGTCGCAGCAACTGCTCGTGTTGGGCGGAGGTCAGTTGGTGGTGGGGTGGGAGGAACTCGTCGCCGGTGATCTCGATGAGGACGGCGTCGCCTTGGTAGGAGGCGGCTTGGTAGAACACGTCACCGAGGGTGACGGTGAACGATTCATGGGTGCCGCGCAGAAGTCGGAGCCGGTGGGCGAGGGCGGCAGCGAGCCGGGTGGTGGGGTCCATGGGGTTCTCCCTGGTCAGTAGCTGAAGAAGTTGATGGGGAAGGGCGCCTGGCGGAGCTGGGCTTCGAGGTCGAAGGAACGCTCTCCGGTCCAGGCGCGGGCCAGCAGGGCGAGGATGTCCTCGCCGGGGCTTCCGCCGAGGAGCTCGATGAGGGTGGGCAGGTGCTCGGGGGCGATGGTGCGCCAGTACTCATACTCGCCGTCCGGGCTCAGGCCGAATGCCGGCCCGCCGAGGTCCTGGGCCTCGAGCTGCAGCGACCCGTCGGAGAGGAAACCGGCCACCAGGACTGATCGGAGTCCGTTGTCCAATCGCACGTCCCGGAGCAGGACGGGTGGGGGCGGGGTGGTGGTCATCGGTCCTCCTTGCGGGCGGTGTCCCACAGCAGGCCGTCGACCCGATGGCCGACGGCGTCGGCGATCCGTGCGGCGGCCGCGGCGGCGTCCCTGCCGAGCAGGCGGCTGTAGGCCA
>CAZZGU010000371.1:0-1660 GCA_964653755.1 uncultured Nigerium sp.
CGAAATCACCTTCGACGGCCGACTCCACGCCGGCCGCCACTGACACAACAACAACAACAACCCTAGTTACACCGGAAACTTGACAGTCCCTCGCGAGACGCTCGTCCGGGAGACGCCGAACGACTTCGCGATCGAAATGAGGGTCTCGCCCCCGGCGCGTCGGGCACGGATCTCGTCGGCCATGGCGGGGCTGATCACACGCGGGCGCCCGAACACGCTGCCGCGGGCGCGTGCCGCGGCGATACCGGCGAGGGTGCGTTCGCGGACGATGTCCCGCTCGAGTTCGGCGAACGCGGCGATCATCGTGAAGAAGAACTTGCCCTCGCCGGTGGGCTTGTAGTCGCCCGCGAGGGTGCCGGTGAGGATGCGGAGCTGGACGCCGCGGGCGTGGAGGTCGTCGGCAATGATGAGGACGTCCTTGACCGAGCGGCCGAGCCGATCGAGCTTCCAGACGGCGAGGGTGTCGCCTGACCGGAGGAGTGCCAGTGCACCTTCGAGACCGGGGCGGACGGTGCTGCGGGTGGAGACATGCTCCTCGAAGATGTGCGTGCAGCCGGCGTCGCGGAGGGCGTCCAGTTGGAGTTGGGTGTCCTGGGCGTGAGTGGATACGCGGGCGAGGCCGATGATGGCGGGTGAATTCGGGTCCACGCATGCACGATGGCACGTCCCGTACTTCGGAAGGCTATGGCAACGCGGCGATTCGGGAATCGAAGACTGTCGCTTCTCCTGTGGATAAATACAAAGCGTGACGATTGGGGACGATCCGGTGCGAGTCGGGCAGATCAGCGGCGAACCAAGAACGAAGGTGCGCGATTGTTGGCAAAGGTGGGCGTTTGTGGCGATTAGTGGGTGTTGGTGTGACGTGCGATGACCACAAGGGATGGGCTGCGGGCTTTGTAGCATTCCGCGGAGAGTGTCAAGGGACATGCCGTTCTGCCCGTGTGCGGTCATGAGACCTGCCCACTGGTGGCCAGCTGGACTGCCTGGTGGTGGCCATGGGATCTGCCCGTTTGTGGCCACCGGGGCGGGGGTGTTCAGGTGTGGAGTGTTCTCACCCCCAGGAACATGATCACCAGGCCGAACAGCTGGGTCAGCTGGTAGCTGATGTAGGCCGTGATGCGAGAGAAGATGCCCCGCCCGAGTTCCTCGGCGTGGACGAGGGTGGCGAAGTTGTCATCCGTGAGGATCATCTTGGCGGCCTGCTTCGAGACCTCGCTACCAGATCCCATCGCTACCCCGATGTCGGCCTGCTTCAGCGCGGCCGCGTCGTTCACCGCGTCCCCCGTCATGGCCACCACGTTGCCCCGCGCCTGGAGGAGCTGTACGAGGCGCAGCTTGTCCTCAGGGGAGACGCGGCCGAACACGTGCGTCTCCGGGATGCGCGCGCCAAGTTCGGCATCCGAGGCCGCGACGAACTCCGCGCCCGTCATCCCTCCGGATGGCAGGCCGAGTTCCGCCCCGATGGCCTCTGCGGTGACCAGGTGGTCACCCGTGATCATCCGGACCGTGATCCCGGCTCGATTCGCGATCCGGACCGCCTCGACCGCCTCGGGGCGAAGCGGGTCGATGATCCCAACCAGGGCGAGGAAGGTCAGGTCCCCGACCGCGGCCATCGGATCGCGGACAACGTTCCCCTCCTCCTCGAGCGGGAGGGTGCGCA
>CAZZGU010000372.1:0-1648 GCA_964653755.1 uncultured Nigerium sp.
ACAAGGTGTTCGATTTCTCGTTCGCCGCTGACCTGACGATCATGGAGGAGGCCACCGAGTTTCTGGACCGCGTGGCCAACGGGGGGATTCTGCCCCAGTTCACCTCGTGCTGCCCCGGCTGGGTGAACCTGGTGGAGCGGCGCTACCCGGAACTGATTCCCCATCTCTCCAGTTGCAGGTCCCCCCAACAGATGATGGGCGCCACGGTCCGCAACCACTACGCGGAGTACCTCGGGGTGCCGCCGGAGAACCTGTTCATCGTCTCGATCGTCCCCTGCCTGGCGAAGAAGTTCGAAGCAGCCCGCCCGGAGTTCGCGCCCGGCGGGCGCCGTGACGTGGACGCCGTCCTCACCACCACCGAGTTCATCGAAATGGTGCGCATGCGGCGGATCAACCCGGCCGATGTCCCGCTCCAGGAATTCGACCCGCCGTACGCGCGGGTCTCGGGCGCCGGCGTCATCTTCGCGGCGTCGGGCGGCGTGGCCGAGGCTGCGTTGCGCATGGCGGCGGAGCGGCTCACCGGCGAACCACAGCCCCAACACCTCTCCTTCACTCACGTGCTCGGAGTCGAGGGCTTCCGGGAGGCACGCTTCACCGCCGGGGGCCGGACGGTTGGCGTCGCCGTCGTCAACGGCCTGGGCAACGCAGAGCCCCTGATCCGACGCCTCCTGTCCGGTGAGGATCTCGGCTATGACTTCATCGAGATCATGGCCTGCCCGGGCGGGTGCATCGGAGGCGCCGGCCACCCGGTGATCGGCCGGGTCGGGGAGATGCAGGAGCGGCTGCGGCTCATCCAGAACATCGACTCGACGTCAACCTTCCGAACCTCCCAGGCGAACCCCGACATCGTCCGCCTCTACGACGACTTCTACGGGGAGCCCAACTCCGCGCTGGCGCACCGATTGCTGCACACCAGTTACGCGTCTTTCCGCAGGTGAATCCCTCCGCCGAACGCGTCCGCTTCGCGCGGATCGTGCGTGATCAGCATCAGCGTCCGGCCCCTCCCCTTGTGCCTGACGAAGGCCATGGCGAGTTCCCTGGCCTCGTCGTCAAGCCCGGTGAAGGGCTCATCGAGGCATACGAAATCGCTGTCAGCGAGCATCGCTCTCACCAGGCAGACCCTCCGTCTCTGTCCGCCGGAGAGTTCTGCGACCGACCTGTCGGACGCCTCGGCGTCGATCCCGACCTTCGCCAACTCCGCCCGAACCGTCAGCGCGTCCACCGTTCTGTCCAGCACCAGGCGGACGTTTGCCACCGCGCTGAGGTCTTCGCAGAGGCGATCCTCCTGGAACACCGCGGACGCCGTGCGTCCGGCCAGTCCACGGATCGAGCCGGCGTCTGGGCGGATCAGCCCGAGGAGGATGTGGGCCAGGGTCGTCTTCCCCGATCCGCTCGGGCCCATCAGGACGGTGACTCCCCCGTCCCGTAGCTCCAGGCTCACGTCGTCGAGGACGTTGACGTCTCCGAACCGCTTGCTGAGGCCCTCCACCCGGATCATGCGCGTGCCCCCAGGGCTGTCAGACGCCTTTGCATCAGGCCCACGATCGCGAGAAAGAACCTCTCGAACGCGAAACTGACCGCGACCACCACGATCGTCCAAGCGAAGACCTCCGCGGTGCCCAGGAAGACCTTCGCCTGGTAGAGGCGC
>CAZZGU010000373.1:0-1643 GCA_964653755.1 uncultured Nigerium sp.
CCTGTTCGACGGCGAGGAACTGTATCTCGGTGGCGTCATGGAGCACATCGAGGAGGCCGGCATCCACTCCGGCGACTCGGCGTGCACCCTCCCTCCGATCACGCTCGGGCAGGACGTCGTCGGCCGCATCAGGGCGGCGACGGAGGCCCTCGCGCGCGGGGTCGGGGTGCGGGGCCTCATCAACATCCAGTTCGCCCTGCAGGGTGACACGTTGTACGTGCTCGAGGCGAACCCGCGGGCCTCCCGCACTGTTCCGTTCGTGTCGAAGGCCACGGGGGTCCCGCTCGCGAAGGCGGCCGCGCGCCTCATGCTGGGCGAGTCGATCGCTGCGCTGCGGGCCGCAGGGGTGTTGCGCGCGCACCATGACGGCGCGACCGCGTCCGAGACCGCCCCCATCGCGGTCAAGGAGGCCGTGATGCCGTTCAACCGGTTCCGCACCGCCGAGGGGCTGTCGGTCGACTCGCTGCTGGGGCCCGAGATGAAGTCCACCGGCGAGGTGATGGGGCTGGACTCCAGCTTCGGCACCGCGTTCGCGAAGAGCCAGACCGGCTCGTACGGTGGGTTGCCGCTCGGCGGCCGCGCCTTCGTCTCCATCGCGAACCGCGACAAGCGGCACGCCATCTTCCCGGTGAAGCGGCTGGCCGACCTCGGGTTCGAGATTGTGGCCACCCGGGGTACGGCGCAGGTGTTGCGACGCAACGGGATCGACGTCTCCGTGCTGCGCAAGGCGCACGAGAGCGGGGACGGGGCGTCCGTGGTCGACGAGATCCTCGGCGGCCGCGTCGATCTGGTCTTCAACACACCGCAGGGCGCCAGCACCGCCCAGGAAGGCGGCGCCGACGGGGGACCCCGCCACGACGGCTGGGCGATCCGGTCGGCCGCGATCCTGCGGGACATCCCCTGCATCACGACCGTCCAGGGCCTGTCCGCCGCCGTGCAGGGCATCGAGGCCGCCCAGGCCGGCAAGGTCGGCGTCCGCTCGCTGCAGGACTGGCACGCGACGCTGTCCGCCGAACTGGGGGACGCATCGTGAGCGTCCGGGCGGTCGTCGTCGGGCAGGGCTACGAGCGGATCCTGCGGCCCGTGCTGTTCCACAGCTACGGCGGGGACCCCGAGCGGATCCACGACGCCATGATGCGTGCCCTGCGCGTTCTGCCGCACGCGCCCGGACTTCGGGAGGCGGTACGGGTGCTCACCGCTGTGCCCGCAACGCCGGTGGACGTGGCCGGTGTCACGTTCCCGGGGCGGGTCGGCCTCGCCGCCGGGATGGACAAGGACGCCGAGGCCGTCCTGGCCTGGCAGTACCTCGGGTTCGCGTTCGCCGAGCTCGGTACCGTCACGGCGCAGGCCCAGCCGGGCAATCCGTTGCCGCGCGTGTTCCGACTGTCGGCGTCCCGGGCGCTCATCAATCGGATGGGCTTCAACAACCACGGCGCCCTCGCCCTGGCCAACCGGCTTGCGGTCGCGGGGATCTTCCGGGGCAACGGCCGGGCCGGCATCCCGCTGGGGATCTCGCTGGGGAAGACCAAGGTCGTCGACGTGGCGGACGCCGTGGACGACTACCTCACCTCCTTGCGCCTGCTCGTCCCGCACGCCGACTACATCGCGGTGAACGTCTCCAGCCCGAACACCCCCGGGCTGCG
>CAZZGU010000374.1:0-1640 GCA_964653755.1 uncultured Nigerium sp.
GATCACCCCGTCGAGTTCCACGCCAGTGAAGTTGTCCACCGCGTTGTGGAGGATCTGCACGTCGAGTGGGAAGTGGCCGCGCAACGAGGAGTCCGCCCGCAGTACGAAGTCGATGGCACGTCCGGTCCGCCGCGCCACTGCCAGCACCGCGGAGATGACCTCCAGGTAGCGATCCTCGGCTGCGGAGGCGGACAGCGCCCGGGAACCCGTGACGATGAACACAGCCTCGGCTTCCATCGCGAGCGCGGACTCGATATCGTCCTCTGCCCAGGCGTACAGGACGGGCACCCCTGCCATGGACTGACTTCCGGAGGGATGGTCATCCAGTACCACCAGCTGTCTGGCGGACTTCTGCCTTTCTGCCTGCACGTCCGCGGGCGTGAGCGGCAGCGGCGCCGGGAAGCCGGCCAGGAGTTGCTCCCTAGTTGGCATCGTCGATCCCCTCTCGAGTCGTTCCCTATCTAACAACATGGTCAGGCCGGCACTGGCCGACCTTCGACCCTGCGCGCCCGGCAGGGGCCGGAAGGCCCAGTGGAAGTCTTCGCGGGATGCGGGATGATTACCTCCGGAGAAAGGGCAACTTTGTACAAGATCTTCGAGCTCCTCGCCGCACAGCCGGTGCTCTACCTGTTCCTGCTCGTGGGCCTTGGCATGGCCATCGGCCACGCCAAGATCAAGAAGGTCGCCCTCGGGGCTGCCGCGGTTCTCTTCCTCGCGATAGGCCTGACCGCCTGGGCGCTTGCAACCGGCGTGGAACTGGAGGTCCCGCACGATCTCGGCATCATGGGCCTGGCGGTGTTCGCGTTCGCGATCGGTATCACCTCCGGACCAAACTTCTTCCACGTGATGCGCACGAGCCTGCCCGTGGTCGTTGGGGTGGTGGTGGTCGTCGTGCTGGCGGCCGGCGTCGGGCTGGGGCTGGGGCGGGCGCTGGACATGCCCATCGCCCTGATTGCGGGCACGTTCGCCGGGGCGATCACCAACACGCCCGCGCTGGCGGCTGCCGGAGCGGCCAGCGGTGACCCCGGCACCGCCACCGTGGGGTATTCCATCGCTTATCTCTACGGCGTGCTCGGCATGATCGCCTTCGCCATGCTCGCCCTCGTCCACGGGCGCAACGACACGGACGTGCCGTCCCCGATCATCAACCGCACCGTCCGCATCGAGCGCGACGACCGGCTCACCTTGGGCGAGATCCGGGATGCCGTGGGCGACCGGGTCCAGTTCTCCCGGCTCCGCCGCGGGGAGGGTGGCCCCATCACCAGTCCGCACGCCACTGACGTCCTGCACCGCGACGACCTCATCACGGTGGTGGGACCGGAGGAGGACATCCGCGCAACGATCGACTTCCTCGGTCATGTCTCCTCGCACTCGCTGCTGACGGACAGGCGCTACCTCGACTTCCGCCGGGTGACGGTTTCCAACCCGGCTCTCGCCGGGAGGACCATCGCCGAGCTGGACCTGGACAACCGCTTCGACGCCACCGTCTCGCGCGTGCGGCGCGGTGACAGCGATCTGGTCCCCGAACCCGGATTCATCCTGCTGCTGGGCGATCGCGCCCGCGTGGTGGCACCCATCGGAAAGATGGACGCCGTCTCGAAGTTCTTCGGCGACTCCTCGCGCGGCCTGACCGACGTCAA
>CAZZGU010000375.1:0-1634 GCA_964653755.1 uncultured Nigerium sp.
GCCCGTAGCCCAGGTGCAGGTCGTTCAGGCCGATGTGCAGGTAGTCGATGCCCGGCACCGTGAGGATGTCCTCGAGATTGGCCACCGCCTGCGGGGTCTCGACCAGGAGGC
Organism: uncultured Nigerium sp.; assembly: GCA_964653755.1. Lineage (GTDB taxonomy): Bacteria > Actinomycetota > Actinomycetes > Propionibacteriales > Propionibacteriaceae > Propioniciclava. The sequence continues at coordinate 112 of CAZZGU010000375.1, forward strand.
AAACCTTGGCGCGGCCCGCGACGGTGCGAACGAAGTCGGCGACCTCGTGGCGAGCGTGGAAGAACGGGAGCATGACGATGTCGGCTCCGGCGTCGATGACCTCGTTGATCTCGCGATGGGAGCCGTCGTACATCGGGTTGACCCGCACCAGCAGTTGCGAGCGGTCGACGACCGCCCGCACGGCCCGCACGTCTGCGACGGTGTGCCCCGAGATCACCGTGTCCAGATGCCCCTGGCGGGCGTGCTTGCCGTTGATCTCGAGGTCGACGAAGATCCAGTCGACACCGCTGCTCTGCGCGATCCGGGCGACTTCGGGCTGGTGCGTCAGGTACATCAGGTTCAGGGTCACGGCTGGGCCTCCCCGGCCGGCTCGGAGGGCTGGCGTGTGCCGGGAGCCGTCTGCGAGGTGTTGACGTTGTCGCTCATGCTGAGCACCTTGGCCACCGTCTTGGCGAAGATGCGCAGGTCGAACGCCGCGGACATCGCGTCCACGTACTCCACGTCGAACTCGATGCGACGGTTCCAGTCGACACTCTTGCGGCCGTTGACCTGCGCCCACCCGGTCACCCCGGGGCGCACGTCGAACCTCCGGCGCTGCTCGGGCGTGTAGTCCACAAGGGGCCACGGGTGGTACGTGAGCGTCGGGCGCGGGCCGATGATCGACATGTCACCCCTGACGATGTTCACCAGCTGGGGCAACTCATCGATGCTGGTGCGCCGCAGGACGCGTCCCAGCCTGGTGACGCGCTCGTCACGCTTGGCCTCGTAGACGCCACCCGCCTCGGCGCCGACGCGCATCGAACGGAACTTGTACATGGTGAACGGATGCCCGTCCAGGCCGAGGCGCTCCTGACGGAACAGCACCGGGCCGGGGGAATCGAGCCGGACGGCGGCCGCAGTGAGGGCCAGCACCGGTGACAGCACGACCAGGGCGGCCGAACACAGCGCCACGTCGGCGGCCCGCTTGACGGCAGGGTAGAAGCTCATACGGCCACGACTCCCTCTTGGGGGGAGGTGGCCAGGCTGGCGAACCTCGAAGACTCGCCGTTCGGCTGCTGCCCCAGTAGATGCAGGATATCCCCTCTGGTCTTCGGGTTTCGCGGCAGGTCGTCCGGGTCGATCCCCGTGACCGTGACCCCGGTCGGGGTCGCCGTCGGCGTGGGGGATACGGTCGGGGTGGCCGTTGTCGTCGGCGTGGCGGTCGGGGTCGGCGTCGCCGTCGGCGTGGGCGTGGGTGTCGGCGTCGGTGTCGTGGCGGTAACCGTGAACCCGTTCACGAGCGAGACCCATTGCCCGCCGGGGTTTCGCAGCCAGACGGTGTAGGCGCCGGGGTAGGCGTTCGCCCCGAGCGCGAGGGTGCAGCGGAGCAGCCCGGCGTTGACGACCGTCTCGCCCGAGGCGAAGACCGCGGTCGAGCCGTCGGACCCGCTCTGGAGGATCACCTCCGCGCCCGAGACGAACCCGGTCCCGGTGATCTCGACGCCTGTCAGCGTCGTCTTCGTGACGCCCGTGGCCGGCGTAAT
>CAZZGU010000376.1:0-1631 GCA_964653755.1 uncultured Nigerium sp.
GGAGAGGTCCGGCTGCTTGTGCTCGTTGACCGGGGTGGGGGTGGTCACGATGTAGACGTTGGATGCCGCCATGTCCTGCGGGTCGTCGGTGAACGTGAGGTGCGCGGCCTCGGCAAGCTCGGCGTCCGAGACCTCAAGCGTGCGGTCGATGCCTCGCCGGAGCTCGTCGATGCGGCGTGAGTTGATGTCGTAGCCCAACACCGGCGTCGACTTGCCGAACTCCACCGCCAGCGGCAGTCCGACGTAGCCCAACCCTACGACGGCGATCTGTGCGTCCTCCACCTTCAGCATCCGTTCTCCTTCATCTCAGGCCTCAGTCGCTCCCGAACAGATCGCGGGTATAGGTCTTGATCGCGACATCGTCCAACTCACGTGAGTGCCGGTTTGTCACGATCACGTCCGCGCGCCTCTTGAACTCGGCAAGATCGTTGACAACCTCGGCGCGATAGTACTCAGGTCTCGTGATCAACGGTTCATGCAGGATCACCTCGACCCCCTTGGCCCGCAGTCGCTCCATGACGCCGAGGATTGACGACTCGCGGAAGTTGTCAGAACCCGCCTTCATGGCCAGACGGTAGATCCCCACCACCTGTGGATCGCGCGCGAGGATGTCGTCGGCGATGAAGTCCTTGCGTGTCGCGTTCGAGTCCACGATGGCTCGCATCAGAGTCTGTGGCACGTCGCGATAGTTGGCCAGCAACTGCTTCGTGTCCTTGGGGAGGCAGTAACCGCCGTACCCGAACGACGGGTTGTTGTAGAACGAGCCGATCCGCGGATCGTGGCCCACGCCTTCGATGATCTCCCTCGTGTTCAGCCCATGGGTCGCAGCGAAGCTGTCCAGTTCGTTGAAGTAGGCCACGCGCATGGCCAGGTAAGTGTTGGCGAACAGCTTGATGGCCTCTGCCTCGGCGCTGCCCGTGATGAGGACGGGAGTGTCAGAGTCCTCGGAGCTGTCCTTCAGGAGCTGGGCGAACACCTCGGCCTCGGGGCCGGCGTCCGCGACGATGATGCGGGACGGGTGCAGGTTGTCCTGCAGTGCCCTGCCCTCGCGCAGGAACTCCGGCGAAAAGAGGATCCTGAGTGAGGGGTATTCTCGCTGCATGCGGCGTGTAAAGCCAACAGGAATGGTGGACTTGACCACCACCGCCGAGCCCGGTGCTTGCTGCGCCACCTGCGCGATGACACTCTCCACACTGGAGGTATCGAAGTAGTCCGCCTCTGTGTCGTAGTTGGTGGGGGTGGCGACGATCACGTAGTCGGAACCACTCAGGGCAAGGGATGCGTCCATCGTCGCGCGCAGGGACAGGCTGCGTTGGGCGAGATAGTCGGAGATGTCCGCGTCCACGACCGGTGACCGGCCCGCGTTCACAGCCGACACTCGCTCGCTTGAGATGTCGACCGCCGTCACGTCGTGGCGCTGGGCCAGCAGGACCGCCATCGCCGTGCCCACGTAGCCGAGCCCGAATACTGCGATCTTCACGCCCACACTCCTGGAACGCCTTTAACGACAACCCCGTTTGGAACGTGCTTGGTGACCACAGCGCCGGCGCCGATGATCGTGCGCTCCCCCACCGTCAGCCCTTGCAGCACGGTCGCCGCGGCCCCGACGAGGGCCTCCTCCCCGACGACGA
>CAZZGU010000377.1:0-1622 GCA_964653755.1 uncultured Nigerium sp.
GCACCAGGCTCGTCGACAGCACCGAGACGGCTGAACTGCGGCCCTCGGCGTCCAGGGTGATCAACTTGGAGAAATCCCGACCGCGAGTCTGCTCGTAGCTGACCTGGCAGGACAGGCAGAACGTGAAAGGTGACGGGATGAACGCCGCCGGGGTTCCGCCCACGTCCACGCGATGGCCAGCGGTGTCGACCCGGACCCGGTCAGGCTTGTAGCGCTCCTTGTTGGGCAGAATCTGGTTGTCCGGGCCCACCCAGGAGTCGGGCAGGCGACCCTCGGCGATCGGGTCGGCAGGCCACGGCAGCTGCGTGGACACGTACAGGTAGCCGTCCACCGCATCGCCCGCGGTGACGTCCCGCGACGCGCGCGGGGCGTAGGTGGTCTCGCCCTGCCGGGTGATTGCCTTGACGACGGCGTACTCCTGGCCGCACTCGCGGCAGAACGCCAACGGGAACAGCAGCTTCTCCGGCGCCGAGGGGACGGCGACCTGGTACTTCGAGGTGATGAACCGGTCCTGCTCCGGCTCCAGGGACACGTGCAGCGTGTCGCCCTTGGACAGGAACTGGTGCAGCCGGAACGCGAACAGGGGACGTCCGGTCTCGGGGTGGCGCACCCGCGCGCCCTTCAGAAGCGCCTTCTGGATCGCGTCGTGACAGTCCTGCACGGGAAGGCCCGTGATCTCCGACAGCGAGGGGGCTGCGTGTTCGCGAAGCCGGCGCGGCGCCTGCCGGATCAGCTGACCCGTTGCCACCTCGGTGGCAAGGCCGAACGTGGTTTCGATCCACGCCGCCAACGGGGACGCCGCCAGCCCGGCGTAGTCGTCGGGGAGGTACCCGGACCTGACCGCTTGGGTCAGGGCGGCGGCGTCCGCGCCGGCGCCGGCTGCCGTGGCCCGGGTGAGGGTCTCGCCGATCACGTGCTCCGGGACCACCGAGGTCCCGAAGATACGGGTGGCCACCTCGGCGACCGTGCGCTTCTGGTCGAGCGTCGACCCGCCGCTGGACATCGTGGCCGACGTGCCCACGCACTGCAGGTGGGGCGACGAGCACGCCTCCCGGACGCGGCGCACCAGCATCGCCACGTCGGCGCCCTGGCGTCCGCGGTAGGTGTGCAGCTCGTCCAGGACGAGGAACTGCAACCCCTTGGCGGCCTTCACCAGTCGTGCGCGCTCGTCCGGGCGGGTGAGCACCAATTCGAGCATGACGTAGTTGGTCAGCAGGATGTCCGGCGGGTTGGCCAGGATCCGGTCGCGTTCCTCGCCCCGCTCCTGGCCCGTGTAGCGGGCGAAGGTGACCGGTTCGCGTCCGTCGCCGTACCCGTTGCGGAGGAACTTCTCGAGTTCGCCGCGTTGCGAGTTCGCGAGCGCGTTCATCGGATACACGATGATCGCCTTCACCCCCGGCGTCCGGGGCTGCCGCAGCACGTGGTCGACGATCGGGACGATGTACGCCAATGACTTGCCCGATCCCGTGCCCGTCGTGAGGACGTAGCTCTCGCCGGAGCGCGCGACCTCGATGGCCTCGCGCTGGTGGCGGTGCAGGGTGAACGGTGCCCGGCCCGGGTCTTCCAGATGCTGCTTGACTCGGAAGATGCGGTCACACTCGGGATGGAGGAGGCCTGCCTGG
>CAZZGU010000378.1:0-1612 GCA_964653755.1 uncultured Nigerium sp.
GTGCCGGTGACGATCGAGGCTGCGGCTCAGCGGCGAGGGTGAAGAACACGGGGGAAAGCGAAGGAGGAGCCCGGCCGCGTCATCTACCCACCCCCGGGAGACAAGGAGCTGGCAACGGGCTCCTCCTGCGCGGATGAGGGTAGTTACCGGGCCCGCGTGGCTGTTCCCGTGACCGGATTCTGAGACTCCCGCCCCGTTGCGACGGCCGCGTCGTTGAGGTACTTCTCCCACGCGCGCCGACTGGCGGGGGTGAGGTAGGTGAGGGTGATGAAGATCGCGATGATGGCCGCGAAGGCGGGGCGTCCGGCGATGGTTTCCTGGACGACGGCGACGGCGCCGACGACGAACCTGATGCGCCACGCGAACGCGACCAGCGGGATCCAGGCGAGGCGGCGTCCGATGCCGAGACCGAGGCCACGGAGCAGGTCCCAGGGGTAGGTCCAGAAGCCGACGAGCAGGTCGTGGCGGACGCGGCCGTGCCGGTGGCGTCCGACGGCATGGAGCAGGTGGCCGGTGACTTGGTGGGTCGACAGGCGTCCGGTGCGGTAGCCGGCGACGATCGGGTGGGCGAGGACGAGGTGGTGGGGTCCGGCGGCGAAGGCGGGGTAGCCGGTGCCGCCGACCCACAGCTTGAGTCCGGTGACGTCGACGCGTTCCTGGATCCGCTGCCAGGGGGCGGCGAGCAGCGCGGTCTCGTCGGGGCGGGGTGGCCGGGCGAGCCACAGGACGCGGACGGCAGGCCCCTCGAGGTGCCCGGTCGCGAGCGCCACCGACACCACCAGCCCAACGACCAGCAGTCCGATGGCGAGCGCGGGCGGCAACGCCGCACCGACCACGAGACAGATCAACGCGCTCGCGATCAGGTGCGGCAGGGTGGCGCCGGCCTTCAACAACACCGGCGGCGCGCTCATGACGCGTCCTCGTCGGTGGCCTCGCGCGCCAGCCGGCGGGCGTCGCGGGTGGTGAGTTCGCCGTCGGTGTAGCCGGTGATGTCGGCCAGGGTGAGTCCTTCGGCGAGCAGCCCTTGCAGGGCGATGCTGGCGCGGTGTTCGGCGTCGCCGCGTTCGCGGAGCGCGATGACGAGGGCGATGACGCCGGCGTCGATGCGCTTGTCGCGTTCGGCCTGGACGGCGCGGCGTCGGGTCTGGGCGGCGAACGCCGCTTTGCGTGCGGCTTGCCTGACTGACTGGGTGGCCTGGGTGCTGCCCATCTGTGCCTTCCTCGTCTGGAGTGCTCTCACTGTCCCTAAGCCGATTCCGGAGCTGCGGCCGTCCATTCCTGCCGCAGGTTTCCGGGAATGTCCCGTCCCCCGAACGTCCCACCACCAAGTGCCCCACACCTGGTGCATGTCGGAGACCCGGGCCCCGAGGGTGGCCGGTGGGCGCCTGCGGGACTGCTTAGGGAGGGTGTGATGGGTCTGCACAAGCTGACCGCCGGTTCGGGGTATGACTACCTGACCCGGCAGGTTGCGGTGCAGGACGCCACCGAGAAGGGCCACGCGTCGTTGGCGTCGTACTACACCGAACGCGGCGAGACCCCCGGGGTGTGGATCGGGTCCGGGCTGGCCGGCGTCGACGGTCTCGCCGTCGGCGATGTGGTGACGGCCGAGCAG
>CAZZGU010000379.1:0-1606 GCA_964653755.1 uncultured Nigerium sp.
TCTTGGTGGACGCCGACGCAGCGGGCTTCACCACGGAAGACCTCCGGCTCGCACTGGCCGAGGAGAACATCGAAGCTCGCGCGCTCTGGAAGCCCATGCACCTCCAGCCGGTGTTCCAGAACGCCCCGGCGATCGTCGATGGCACAAGCGAACGCTTGTTCCGCACTGGCCTTTCGCTCCCCAGTGGCTCGGCGATGTCCGACGCCGACCTGCAGCGAGTCCTGAACACCGCCGGTCGAGTAGCGAGCGCCAGCGAGCGTGTCGAGACCAGGGCTCATGCGGATGCTTAAGTACGACACCGTCAAGCGAGCCATCGACATCACCGGCGCAGCTGTGGGCCTGGTAGTGACCGCCCCGATCCAGCTGGCCACGGCCGCAGTGGTCCTTGCCGCCCACGGCCGACCGGTACTGTTCCGCCAGCCCCGCCCCGGCAAGGACGGCAAACTCTTCGAGCTCGTGAAGTTCCGGACGATGCGCCACCCGGACGCCACGCACATGACCGACGAGCAACGCCTGACAAAGGTCGGCCGGGTGCTCCGCGCGACGAGCCTCGACGAGCTGCCGGAGCTGTGGAACGTGCTCAAGGGCGAGATGAGCCTGGTGGGGCCGCGGCCGCTGCTCGTGCAGTACCTCGAGCGGTACACGCCGACGCAGGCACGACGCCACGAGGTCCGCCCCGGGGTGACCGGGCTCGCCCAGGCTCGGGGCCGTAACGGGCTCAGCTGGGACGAGAAACTCGCACTCGACGTTGAGTACGTCGACCGGCGCTCGCTCGCACTCGACATCCGTATCTTGTGGCAGACGGTCGCCGTGGTGTTGCGGGGGCGCGGCGTTAGCGCGGAAGGCCACGCAACGATGATGGAGTTTGAGGCAGGCGGTCGCGCATTCACCCCGGAAGCAGCCAATACACCGAGATCCAAGGGGGACCATGACTGAGCGCATCGTTGTGCTCGGCGCCTCGGGCTTCGGGCGCGAGTGCCTCGACGTATTGGACGCCATGCAGGCTACCGGGGAAGATCTCATCGTCATAGGCGTTTTGGACGACGGGCCTTCAGAAGCGAACATAGCGCGACTGGCCCATCGAGGCGTGGCCTTCTTGGGCGGACTGGACGCATGGTTGGCGGCGTCCCCAACGGGTATTCGGTATGTTCTGGGCATTGGGAGCCCGGAAGTGCGGCGGCGCCTTGTTGGCCAGCTGGATGCGGCCGGGCTGCGGCCTCTCACGGCAATTCACCCGAATGCCACCTTCGGGGCCAGCACGACGATAGCGGAGGGGGTCGTCGTGTGCGCCGGCGCAGCGGTGTCCAACAACGTGCGCCTCGGGAAGCACGTGCACGTGAATCCGAACGCAACGATCGGGCACGACGCAGCCCTACACGACTTTGTGTCGATCAACCCCGCGGCAGTGATCTCGGGCAACGTGGTCGTCGGGCAGGACACTCTTGTGGGAGCCGCCGCGACCATCCTGCAGAACCTGACCGTGGGGGAGCGCGTGGTGGTCGGTGCCGGGGCAGTTGTTACGAAGAGCGTCCCCAGTGACGTGGTCGTCAAGGGCGTCCCAGGTGTGTGGGGTCCGGCGTTGCCGGTCCACGTGGTATCGCACAAT
>CAZZGU010000380.1:0-1591 GCA_964653755.1 uncultured Nigerium sp.
CCACCAGCAGGTCCGCGTACTGCGCCACGTTCACCGTGTCCGTGACCACCGCGCCGTGCAGGCCCTCGTAGAACAGCAGGTCCGAGGGAGGCAGCTCCTCCCAGGGCGTGAAGGTTCCCGGCTCCTGGCCCCACTCGGCAGCTTCGGCGGCGTCATGCACGTAGTGCCGCCGCAGGCCGGTGCCTGTCTCGCCGTAGGTGTAGAAGAGGTCCTCCAGTTCCTCCAGCACGTTGGCCTGCGGGCCGAAGTGGCTGAAGTGGTCGTTGCCGGCGGCGGCCTGCTCGGCGGCTGCCACCTTCATCTCGGCGCGGTTGAAGCGGTGGAACGAGTCGCCCTCCACCATGGCCGCCACCAGCCTCTCGCGGCGGAAGATGTTGCTGAAGGAGCGGGTCACCGAGGTGGTGCCGGCCCCGGAGGAACCGGTGATTGCGACGACGGGGTGCGTTAGCGACATGGCTGGCTCCTTGTCAGCGGTAGAGGGAACGGTTTCCGAAGAGAGGCAGCTCGTCCTCGGTGTCGTCCAGCCCCGCCACGTAGTTGCGGTGCAGCGTGTGCAGGCGGTCCACTTCGTTGCGCGAACCGATGATCAGGGGCACGTGCTGGTCCATGCTCTCGGGCAGGATCTCGAGGATGGGTGTGCGCCCGGTGATGGCGGCGCCCCCGGCGCGCTCCACCAGCCAGGAGACCGGTCGGGCCTCGATCAGCAGATGGAGGTGCCCGCTGGTGCCGTCCTGCGTGGTCTCGTCATGGGGGTAGAGGAAGACGCCGCCGCGGGTGATCACCCGGCTGGTCTCGGCCACCAGCGAGCCTGCGGCGGTGATGTGGAACTGCTTGGCGCGCGGGCCGTCCTTGCCCTGCAGGCATTCCCTCATGTAGCGCCGCATCGGCGGCTCCCAGCTGCGGTTACCCACCGCAATGGCGGACACCTCCGCGGTGTCGGGCGGGACCTGGATGTTCGGGTGGGTGAGGACGTACTCGCCGAGTTCGCGGTCCAGGGTGAACCCGTTGACGCCGAGTCCCGTGGCCAGGATGAAGCGGGTGGAGGAGCCGTACTGCACCATGCCGGCGCACACCAGGTCCTGGCCCGGCCGCAGGAAGTCCTCCTCCTGCGGCCGCCGGTCGGGATCGGGCGAGAGCATGAGCGAGAAGATGGTGCCCGACTGGAAGTTGATGTCCACATCCCGGGTGCCCGCCAGGGGTTCGAACGTGAGCAGGTACTTCCCCCGGCTGCCGTTGCCCGAGGGCGAGAAGCCCTCCGGCGACAGGGTGGCCGCCAGGTGCCGCGTGTTGGCGCAGGCCTCCAGGAGGACCTCGGCGGCCTGGGCGTGCAGCCTGGTGCCGAGGTCCTCCAGGCCGCCGGTCAGCGCGCCGTGGCTGATCGCGTTCGCGATGGTCTTGCTCGCGATCGCGATGTCCATAACCAGCCCGGTGAAGTCGCCGGTGGCGCCCGCTATGGAGCGCTGGTCGACGTTCAGGAATTGGGGAAGCGTGAGGCGCTGACCTGTCATTGGGCCAGCCTCTCCCGCCATCCTGGGAAAATGGCGTCCGCGTCCCCGGGGAAGGACTCGAAGGCGCGCGCGAATTCGTGGTG
>CAZZGU010000381.1:0-1584 GCA_964653755.1 uncultured Nigerium sp.
GGACGGAAGGCGGGCCCTCGGCGGACGGAAGGCAGGCCCTCGGCGGACGGAAGGCGCAGGACGTGGCGCCACACACCGCGGTACTTCCACGGCAGAGCCCCTTCCTACACCCGATCTGGCGAGGCACCGTAAGGTGCACTCATGACGCTCAGCGCGTTCGACCTGTTCTCGGTCGGTATCGGACCGTCCTCCTCCCACACCGTCGGCCCCATGCGCGCGGCCTCGCGGTTCGTCGACTCGCTCGACGCCGACCTTGAGCGCGTGCAGAGCCTGCGCGTCACTCTGTACGGCTCGCTCGGCGCCACCGGCATCGGTCACGGCACTGACCGCGCCGTCGTCCTGGGTCTCCTCGGCGAACTCCCCGACGAGGTCGACCCGCGCGCGGTCGAGCCGACGCTGCGCGGTGTCCGCGACTCGGGGATTCTTCACCTGGCCGGACGCCACCCGATCGCCTTCAACGCGGCCACCGACCTCCTCCTCGACGGCCGCCGCGAGTTGCCCCTCCACCCCAACGGCCTCCTGATCACCGCCTGGGACGCCGCGGGTGCAGTCATCGCCGAGCACACCTACTACTCGATCGGCGGCGGGTTCGTGATCAACGGCGACGAGTCGGACGCCGACGCGCCCCCCGCCGACGTCCCACACCTGCCGCACCCGTTCACGACCGCCGCGGACCTCATGGCGATCTGCGCCCTCACCGGCAAGTCGATCGCGACGATCGTCCTCGAGAACGAGGCCGTGCGCCGGACGCCGACCGAGGTGCGCGACGGCCTGCTCCACCGCTGGCACGTCATGGAGGAGTGCGTCCGCAACGGACTGGTCACCGAGGGACGCCTCCCCGGCGACCTCGGCGTCCTGCGGCGGGCACCCCTCATGCGCACGAGGCTGGTCTCACAAGGGGCGACGAACTACGCGATCCGCGGCCTGGACTGGCTCATGCTCTACGCGTTCGCCGTCAACGAGGAGAACGCGGCGGGCGGACGGGTCGTCACGGCCCCCACGAACGGTGCGGCCGGGATCATCCCGGCGGTGCTGCATTACTACCGCGACTTCGTCCCGGGCGCGGACGACGACGGCGTCGTCCGGTTCCTGCTGACCGCCGCGGCGATCGGGATGATCGTCAAGCAGAACGCCTCCATCTCGGGGGCCGAGGTCGGCTGCCAGGGCGAGGTGGGCGCGGCCTGTTCGATGGCGGCGGCCGGCTTCGCCGCGGTCATCGGTGGCACCCCTGACCAGGTCGAGAACGCCGCCGAGATCGGCATGGAGCACAACCTCGGCCTGACCTGCGACCCGGTGGGCGGGCTCGTGCAGATCCCGTGCATCGAGCGCAACGCGATCGCGGCCTGCAAGGCGGTCGCCGCCGCGCGTGCAGCGCTGCAGGGTGACGGACGCCACATCGTCAGCCTCGACAGCGTGATCAAGACGATGCGCGAGACGGGCGAGGACATGAAGTCCAAGTACAAGGAGACCGCGCTCGGCGGGCTGGCGGTCAACGTCATCGAGTGTTGAAACGCCGAGGGCCCGCGTTCCGTCCGCCGAGGGCCCGCCTTACGTCCGCCGAGGGCCCGCCTTACGTCCGCCGAG
>CAZZGU010000382.1:0-712 GCA_964653755.1 uncultured Nigerium sp.
CTGGACCTCTCACTGCTTGTCGTCTCACTGTGACGGGTTCGGCCCAGGGGGGAGATCGGCCGTGGTGGCGTCATGGTGTCGTGCGTGCGGGATGGCGCAGCTGTCCCAGCTGGGCGCCTGCTCGGAGTGTGGCGTCGACCTGGCCGTCACGGCGCCGGCGGACTGGCCCCTGGGATTGGTGTACGAGGGACGCGGCGCGCTCGGCCTGACGAAGCGATACGGCGTGTGCGTAGGCTTCGATCAGGAGTCGCTCCTGCTGCACTTCTCGGCCAAGGAGAAGGAGTTCACCCAGGTCCCTCGGCACACGACGCCGACGGCACACGTGCCCGCCACCCTCAGCGCTGCGTCGCGGTTGTTGTACGCAGCCGGCTCGAACCCCAGGACGACATGGAACGTCGAACTGCTCCGGGAGCAAGCCGCCCACCTGTGCCGCGACATCCGCGCGCTGCGACGCCTCTTCGACGATTCCCTCACCCTCGGATGGGCGCACGTCACCGAGTGGGCGCCGCTCACCGCCTCCGAGAAAGCCTGGCGTGGCGCGCACCACGCCGCCTCGTTGGGCGATCTCGTCGCGCTGCGGCGTTCGCTTCTTGAACTGCCACCGACCGGATACGCCGCTCGCGCGTACCTGCTGATGCCCCACCTGGCGGCCCTGCGCACGGACCCGGACGCCTGGCGTCCCGTGGTTCAGAGCCTCAAGACCGCTGACGCA
>CAZZGU010000382.1:722-1582 GCA_964653755.1 uncultured Nigerium sp.
AACTCGGCTTCGACGTGCTCGTCTGCTCGCTCGGGGGCCCGAGCAAGGCCTTGGAAAAGGGGGTGGGTCTGCTCCCGGGAGGCGCCCAGGCCGGTTGGCACGCCCTGTGGGCCGCCTTCGAGTCAGGCGCATCGGTCCCGCCTCCTTCCGGGCCGGGCCAACCGGCCTGGACGGCGCTGAGCCTCATCTCGTCCCCCGAGAGGATCCGACTCCTCGACGGTCACCTTCATGAGGTAGCCGGGGTGGAGCCGTCGCTGCTGGACGACCTGGTCGATTCAGGACGCCTCAGTGCGGCTGCCCCTTTGGCCTCGCTCGCGGACCGGCCCCGCGTCCACCTGCTGGCGCGCCTCGATCCAGCACGGCTGAGCGATGCCGAAGTGCGCGAGGCGGGGCACCTGAGCGAATACGCGCGTCGGAAGTTCGTGACCCGCGACCGAGCCCAACTCCTCGGACTCGACCCGACGCCACGGGTGGCGCACTACCAGGCGCTGCTCGAAGTCGTCGAAGGGGGGCGGCCCGATCCTGCACGGCTCGACGAGCAGACGTTGAGGGCGCTGAGCCTGCCGGACAAGGCACTGCAAGATCTCAAGGACGGCACGATCAGGTGTCTGCCGGACGACGTGGCGGCGGACCCCTCCCTGTGGCCGATGTTCTCCGAGTTGGCCATCACCGGGGCGCTGTCCCCCGACACGTCCAAGCCCCCGAACCATCCGCTGAACACGTGGATCGGGCTCAAGCGCCTCCTCGGACTGATCTGGGAGTCCCGCTACTCTGACGCGGTCGACCACGGTCGCCTCCTCGCGCCGAACATCGCGGACGAGCGCGCTCGGGACGAGGCGTCGAACCTGACCGCGTTCGCC
>CAZZGU010000383.1:0-1568 GCA_964653755.1 uncultured Nigerium sp.
CGATCCTGAAGGTGGTGGCGTCCTGCATCTGCGGGTCGGACCTGTGGCCCTACCGCGGCGCGGACGCCACCACCGAACCGACGCCGATGGGTCATGAGTACGTGGGGATCGTGGAGGCCGTGGGCGCCGCCGTGAGGAACGTCACGGTGGGCGATTTCGTGGTGGGGTCGTTCTTCGCCTCGGACAACACGTGCGAGATCTGTCGGTCGGGCTACCAGACCCACTGTGTGCAGCGCCAGCCCGGCGCTGCGACGGGTGCGCAGGCCGAGTACTTGCGGGTGCCCTTGGCCGATGGCACGTTGGTGGCCACGCCGGGGTTGCCGGACGCCGATCTGGTGCCGTCTCTGCTGGCTGCCTCGGACGTGCTCGGGACCGGTTGGTTCGCGGCGGTCGCCGCGGAGGTTGGGCCCGGGAAGACGGTCGCTGTGGTCGGGGACGGCGCGGTCGGGCTGTTGGGGGTGCTGGCGGCGAAGCAGTTGGGCGCGGAGCGGATCATTGCGATGAGTCGTCACGCGGACCGGCAGGGGTTGGCGCGGGAGTTCGGCGCCACCGACGTCGTCACCGAGCGCGGCGACGACGGCGTGGCGAAGATCAAGGAACTCACCGGCGGTCTGGGCGCCCACTCGACCATCGAGGCCGTCGGCACCCAGGAGTCGATGATGCAGGCCATCCGCGCCACCCGTCCGGGCGGGTACGTCGGTTACGTCGGCGTCTCGCACGACGTGTCCCTGCCGGGGCTGGACCTGTTCTTCTCCGGGGTGCACCTGCACGGTGGTCCCGCCCCGGTGCGCCGGTTCCTGCCTGAACTGATTGACCTGATCTGGACGCGGCAGATCGATCCGGGCAAGGTGTTCGACCTCACGCTGCCCCTCGACCAGGCCGCCGACGGCTACCGGGCCATGGACGAACGTCGCGCCATCAAGGTCCTGCTCCAGGACTGACCGACCGGTCGGACGCCGCGGCGTCCGACCCTTCGCCCTGGCCGGGGCGGCGGGCAACCCTACCTACCGCCCTGGCTTTTGACTTCAGGAGAATCGCATGCGCCCACCCCGCCACGTCCAGCGCCGCGGCCTGTGGCTGTTCGCCCTCGTCAGCACCATCAGCGTGGCCGCGTGCGCGGCCGGGCCGGCCACCCCAGGGCCCGCCACGGGAGAGGGCGGCGCTTCAACCCAGCCCACAACGAGTGCCGGGTGACCTGCAGCGCTCCGCGACGCGGGTGCTGAGCATGCTCACGAACTCCACCCAGTTCATCGAGCTGGCGACCAGCCAGGGCGTCAGCGGCATCACCATCCAGCCGTACACCGGGCAATTCACCGACCTGGTCACCTACGTGACCACGGAGCGGGGAACGGTCCGCGGCCGGTAGCCCGGCGCAAGTGAGGGGCGGCAAGTGACCGATCGGGTCACCTGCCGCCCTTTCGCTCGCGAGGGCGGCTCAGCCGCGGCACCCGCAGTTGTGCCAGGCTGGTCACGAATTGCCTCGGCGGATCCGACAGGCACCCGCGGGGGGGTACCGGCAGTACCCCCGAGCACCGGCGTGAGCGCGGGTCAGCGGTCGATCCAGCGCT
>CAZZGU010000384.1:0-1567 GCA_964653755.1 uncultured Nigerium sp.
ACGAATACGCCGTCCGCACCCAGCTGCATCATCATGGCAGCGTCCGCCGGGGTGGCCACCCCGCCGGCCACGAGCAGCGGTACGGGCAGGGCGCCCGTCTGTGCCACCTCGTGGACCAGCTCGTAGGGCGCCTGCAGCTCCTTGGCGGCCAGGTAGAGCTCCTCGGGGTTGGTGGCGAAAGTGGCGCGCAGTTGCGCGATCTGGGCGCGGATGGCGCGGATGTGCCGGGTGGCCTCGGAGACGTCCCCTGTGCCGGCCTCACCCTTGGAGCGGATCATGGCGGCGCCCTCCGCGATGCGGCGCAGCGACTCCCCGAGGTTGGTGGCCCCGCAGACGAACGGCACCGCGAAGGCGTGCTTGTCGATGTGGTGCGCGTAGTCGGCGGGGGAGAGTACCTCGGACTCGTCCACGAAGTCGATGCCCAGCTCCTGCAGCACCTGGGCCTCCACGAAGTGGCCGATGCGGGCCTTGGCCATCACAGGGATGGACACCGCCTCGATGATGCCGCTGATGAGATCGGGGTTGCTCATCCGGGCCACCCCGCCCTGGGCGCGGATGTCCGCTGGTACCCGTTCCAGCGCCATGACGGCAACTGCGCCCGCTTCCTCGGCGATCCGGGCCTGCTCGGGAGTGACCACGTCCATGATGACGCCACCCTTGAACCTGTCGGCCAGGCCGCGCTTGACCAATGCATTTGTGCTCATGGGAACGATGAGACCCGGAATACTGGTCCGGCACAAGGGCCACATATGGGCATTTGCCAGTGGTCCAGTATGATCGCGGTATGCGCACCACTCCGCCGGTAGCCCTTCCAGTCCTCCTGGACAGGGCCGCCGGCGTTGCGCTGCCCGAGCAATTGGTCCAGGCGCTGCGCGGCATGGTGGAGAACTCGGTCCTGGCTGCCGGGGACGCTCTGCCCTCCAGCCGCGCCCTGGCCGGCCACCTGGGTGTCTCGCGGGGCACTGTGGTGGAGGCCTACGACCAGTTGTTGGCCGAGGGCTACCTGGTGGCCCATGCCGGCCGGTCCACCGTGGTGAACCCCGACCTCCCGCCGCTGCCGACCGCCCCGCCGGCCACCCGGGCGCCGTCGCCCCGTGCGCCGGCGGCGCCAGCCATTGACCTGCGGCCGGGCACCCCGGACCACGACGACGTGGCAGGCCGGGAGTGGCGCGCCGCGTGGCGGATGGCCGCGGCCGCCCCGCTCGGCCCCACCGACCTGCTGGGGCAGCCGGAGTTGCGCGCGGCCGTCTGCGAGCACCTGCGCCTGACCCGGGCGTTGGCCGCCGAGCCGGACAACGTGGTGATCACCGCCGGCGGGCGGGAGGGGCTGGCGCTCCTGCTGGGCGCCGTGGGGCAGGTCGGCGTGGGCGTGGAGGACCCGGGATTCCCCTCACTGCGGCGGGTGACCACGCGCCTGGGCTCCCGGGTGGTGCCGCTGCCGGTGGACGAACACGGACTGCGCACCGCCGACCTGCCGGCGGACCCGCCCGGCGTGGTGGTGGTCACCCCCAGCCACCAGTACCCCCTCGGGGGGACGCTGCCGCTGGACCGGCGCCTCGCACTGCTG
>CAZZGU010000385.1:0-1554 GCA_964653755.1 uncultured Nigerium sp.
CGATCTGCTCGCAGCTGAGGGCTACGGCGACCTCGTCGGCCTGGCCGGCCTCGGCTGACCCCGCGCGTCCCGCTGCGGGAATAGTCGCCACCGCGGGATCGTTGAGATTCTGGTAAATGCGACGAGAGGAAACAATGGCCACCATCGCCCTGAACAACGAGAACCTGGTCACCACCATCGAGGACAACAGCACGGTCTTCATCGACTTCTGGGCTGCGTGGTGCGGCCCCTGCCGCATGTTCGCGCCCGTCTTCGAGGCCGCGTCGGTGAAGTACCCGGACGTCGTGTTCGCCAAGCTCGACACCGAGGAGAACCAGGAGATCGCAGCCGCGCTCGAGATCCAGGCGATCCCGACCCTCATGGCCTTCCGCGAAGGGATCCTCGTCTACCGCGAGGCCGGTGCCATGAACGCGTCCGGGTTCGAGCAACTGATCGACGCCGTGCAGGGTCTGGACGCCGACGAACTACGTCGGCAGGTGGCTGAGGCCCAGGCGCGCGTCGCCGTGGCCGAGGACGAGGACTGAAGGCAACGACTTGGCAAGAGGTTGCCAAATCCGGGTGGCAACACGGTCACCCTTCGGGTATCTTTTCTGACGCGGTCCCTGCCCCATCCCCCCGGGCAGGGACCGCGTCAGGTTCGCCCCACGCGGGCAGGAGGGGACCGGATACCTCACCGGCTACTTCCCCCAGCTCGTCACCCCAGCCTCGTCACCCCCAGCCTCGTCACCCCAGCTGCGGGGTGACGAACAGGTGCGAGGCGATCGCCTGCTCCACCGTGCAGGGAGGCCCGGAACGTCCCAGCGGACCGAGGACGAGTCGGCCGTCACCCAGCGACACCTCGAAGGCCTCCCCCGGACGAACGCCGGCGTCCGCGAAGGCGCGCAACACGTCCGGCTGCGATTGGGCGTACTCGCTGATCCGTTCGACCGACACCCGCCACGGACCCGACCCCCTCAACACGGACGCAAGCGTCACGACCCGCCCCATGTGGGCATCATCGAACCGACCGCCCAACTCGCCCAACGCCGGGATCGGGTTGCCGTAGGGGGACGCCGTGGGCGCCCGCAGGATCTCCACCAGACGCCGCTCCACCTGGTCGGAGATGACGTGCTCCCAGCGGCAGGCCTCCTCGTGGACCAGTTCCCAGTCCAGGCCAATCATGTCGGTGAGCAGGCGCTCGGCGAGGCGATGCTTGCGCATCACGCGGGTGGCGAGCGCCCAGCCTGCCTCGGTCAACTCGATGCGGCGGTCGGGGTGGACAGACAGGAGGCCGTCACGCTCCATTCGCCCGACGGTCTGGGACACGGTCGGCCCACTCTGACGCAGCCGCTCGGCGATGCGGGCGCGTAGCGGCGGGACCCCTTCCTCCACCAACTCGTAGACGGTGCGCAAATACATCTCGGTGGTGTCGATCAGTTCACTCATGAAGGCCTCTCTCGGTCGTCCTGACCAGCGTATTGCCTCGCCCCGACGAACCCGGCTCGCGGCGTCCGGCGGTCTCGCTCAACGCTTGACGAGCACGACCGCGGCGCTCGCGAGCGCCTCCCAGAAGAT
>CAZZGU010000386.1:0-559 GCA_964653755.1 uncultured Nigerium sp.
TGGAAGCGCGTGACGGCGTTCTCGATGCCGCGCAGCCCCATGAAAGCGTTGCGGTGTTCCACCGTGATGCCGGGGGAATCGGCCTCCACCACGAACGCCGTGATGCCGCCGCGGCGCCCCTGGGTTGCCGGCACCCGCGCCATCACCACCAGGAGTTCGGCGATCACCGCGTTGGTGCCCCAGAGCTTCACGCCGTCGAGGATGTAGTGGCCGTCCTCCGTAGGCGTGGCAGTGGACTGCAGGCGCGCGGGATCGGACCCCACGTCCGGTTCCGTCAGCAGGAACGCCGAGATCGCCCCGGCCGCGCACCGCGGCAGGTACTTGGACTTCTGCTCCGCGGTGCCGAACCGCTTGACCGGCTCCGGCACGCCGATCGACTGGTGGGCCGAGACCAGTGCGCCCACCGCCGGGTTCACGGTACCGATCAGCATCAGCGCACGGTTGTAATAGACGTTGCCGAGCCCAAGTCCGCCGTACTCCTCCGGGATCTTGATGCCGAAGGTGCCGATGGCGGCCAGCCGGTCGATGACGTCGTCCGGGATGAGGGCGGTGCGCTCGA
>CAZZGU010000386.1:644-1553 GCA_964653755.1 uncultured Nigerium sp.
GTGGCCAGCACCTCCCGCAACCGCGCCAGGTAGGCGTCCCCCCGGGCCGCCACGTTCGGGTCCGTGCGGGGGAAGGGCGTTATCAGTTCCGGCCGGAACCGCCCGAGGTAGAGCTCCTTGGCAAACGAGGGCTTGGACCAGGCGGTCTCGCGCGCCGCCTCCGCCACCTTGCGTGACTCCCGCTCCGTGACGTTGGCCTGCGTCTGCTGCTCCGCCGACGGCGCAGCGCCAGTTGGTCCGTGACCGTTGCCGTTCCCGCCGGGCCGTGCGATGCCTTCGAGCTTGGTGGTCATGGGGAGCCTCCGCCCTTGTTTCCGATACTGCCAGTATCACCTAATGATGTGGCAAGCGGCCGGAGCCCGCATCCCCAGGGAGGGGCGGGGTCGCCAGGGCGGGAGACCGCTTCGTTCAGGAGCGCCCGATGAGGTACCGCTGCGGCACCGGGCGACGGCGGGTGGCGTCCCACGGGCGGGCCCAGCCGCCCAGGCGGAGCACATTGTCCGCCAGCAGCGCGGTGAAACCCCACACGAACACATCGCCCAGCACGAAGGCGGGGCCCTCGTAGCCGTTGGGCAGCGCGGCGGTGGCGCGGTTGCGGGGGTCGGCCAGCTCGTGCACCCCCACCCGGTGGATGGCGGCCACCTCGGCGCTGTCCACCGGGGCGATCGGCCAGGCCCCGTCCCACGTCCCCATCACGGCGGTGACGCTGAACGCGCTGACAGCCAGGTGCGCAGGGGGAAGTTCCCCGAAGACGGTGACGGCGGCGGGCGGCAGCCCGATCTCCTCTTCCGCCTCGCGGAGGGCGGCCTGGCGGGGTGTCTCCCCCACGTCCAGGGCGCCGCCCGGGAAGGACACCTGCCCTGCGTGATGCCGCAGGGTGGCGGCCCGCTCCGTGAGGATCAGGTCCGG
>CAZZGU010000387.1:0-1550 GCA_964653755.1 uncultured Nigerium sp.
GGGCGTCGGCGTCGGCGCCAGGGTGGTCGTGCGCGTCGGCGTCGGGGCCAGGGTCGTGGTCGCAGTACCGCACACCGGGCCGGCCGTCACGGGAAGGCCCTGGGCGGGATTCACGACCACGGGGACCGTCCCCGTGAAGTTGCGCAGACACGTGTCTGCGGCGGTCGCCGACATCGTGCGGCCATCGGCCCAGATGTCAATCCAGGCGCCCGTGCAGGAGGCGCACAGGTCCTCGACGATGAAGTAGCGGCTCAGCTTGGCGATGTACACGCGGGTCCCCGCCTTGAGGGTCCCAGCACCCACGGCGGCGCTGATGGGGTCGGAGTACGTTCCGGTGCCTCCGGCCTGCTGGTGCAGGATGGGGTAAGCGATGTCGGCGCTGCCGGGCGGGTCGTTGTCCCACCAGGAATAACCGGTCAGGTAGTAGTTCGTGGTGACCGCGGACGTCGTCGTGGGCGTCGTGCTGGGACGCGCGGACGTCGTCGTGGGCGTGGTGCTGGGACGCGCGGACGTCGTCGTGGGGGTCGGGGCGGTCGTGCGATTGGCGTCCATCGCGGCGGCGACCACACCCCCGAACTTCCCGTCGAGCGCGTGCCCGACGCCGGCCGGGTACTCGTGCGAGGTACGGAAGCCGCGCGCGGCATACCATGACTCCCCCGCCTTCGCGTAGCTCAGCGCGTTGAAGCCGTCGCTGGCCCCGGTGTCGCTGGCACCGGTGTACCAGTGCATGGGGAAGCGGGAGACCATGCTTGACGCGAATGTGCCCGCCGTGACGCGCGGCGCGCCGCCGCCGCCGAACACGACGGAGCCACCGCCGCCCACGAGCGTCGGGTACTTCGGGAGCAGGAATTGGGTGATGAACTGGGCGCCGCCGGAGTACCCGACCAGCCAGATGTCGTCGGCGCGGATCCCGTACGCACCCTTCAGGGAGGCGACGAGCTCGCGCACGTAATCGGCGTTGGCCGACCCGCTCTCCCACCAGGTGATGGAACCCTGTTTGTCGGGGCTGAGCACCGGGACGGTGATGTAGCCGCGCTTGCGGGCCTGGGCGACGATGCCGTTGGTGCCGCCCAGGGAGTACGACGACGTCGGGTTCTTGAACTCGTAGGCCCCGTCGCCGTGGAACTGCAACAGCAGCCCGGCCGGCTGCGTGACGTTTGCGGCATACACGTGATACTGCGACGACACACCGGTCGACGAGGTGAAGGTGACGTTCGTTTGATCGGTGGCGGCTGCGAATGAACGCTGCGATCCGAGGGTGGTGGGGACCAGCAGGAGGAGCAGGAGTGCCAAGGTCACTCCCACTCGGAGAAACGCTCTCATAAGGGGCTCCGAGGGTGGGGGGTCGGTCAGCACCACCCTCCGCCCACTCCCTCCCTTGGCGCAAGTTAATGATTCACTCAGGCACCTTTGGACGGGAGACTCTGGAGGAAGGGAGGAGGGTTACCCCTCCCCCCCTCCGAGAGGTCAGCTGCAGCCGCTGGTGGCGCCGCATCCCTCGCACACGTAGCAACTGCCGGACGGCCGCATCTTCGTGCCGCAGGTGAAGC
>CAZZGU010000388.1:0-422 GCA_964653755.1 uncultured Nigerium sp.
CGGGGGACCCCCACGATCGTCGTGGGCTTGAAGGTGGACAGGTCCGCCACCGCCTGCTTGGTGACCGTGTGCCCGAGCGGGACGGGCGTCATCAGCATGATCACCTCCATGACGCGCGCGAAGATATGCGCCAGCGGGAGGAAGAGCAGCATGGAGGAACCCGGTGGGAGCAACGCGTCCGGCAGGAGCGCGATGGTCTGGGCCCCGAGCTCCACGAAGTTGCCGTGTGTCAGCACCACGCCCTTGGGCAGCCCCGTGGTTCCGCTGGAATACACCACCCAGATGGGATGGTCGAAGGGCAACCAGACAGGTTCGAAGGATGCGGTTTCCGAGTCGTTGCGCGCAGTCGCCTCGGCGAAGGCGGCAGCTCCTGCCACTGGTCCGTGACTCTTCAGATTGCGGTATACGAGTGTGTGCTTCAC
>CAZZGU010000388.1:432-995 GCA_964653755.1 uncultured Nigerium sp.
GCGGTCCGTCCACGTCTCCGCGCACCGCATCGTGGCCGGGTCCGCCAGCCCCACCCCCGCAACGGCGTCGTCCGCCTCCTCGGCGGGGCGCTCGCTGCCGAGTTGGCGGAGCTGCTCCAGCCCGTCTTCGGTGAAGACCCACACGGCGCGCACGTTGTGCCCGGCGCCTTCCGTGCGCGCCCGGGCGACGACGTCGGCGAGGGTTTCATCCTCGACAAAAGCGGCCACGCACCCGGAATCGGACAGGACCCACTGCGTCTGGGAAGGCGAGGAGGTCTCGTAGACGGGCACCGCCACCCCACCGATGTGCCAGATGGCCAGGTCGGCGAGCGTCCACTCCAACCGGGTGCGGGACATGATGGCGATCTTGTCTCCGGGTCCGTAACCGGCCGCCCGGAGCCCCTGCGCGATCTCCCGCACAACCTGCAGCGTCTTGGCAGCCGACCAGTCGACCCACTCGTTGCCCACCTTCTCGCGCAGCAGCGTGACGTCTGGGCGCCGGGTGCCGTGCTCGATGAGGTAGTCGCTTATGGAAGTGCCGGGATCAACGTTCTTCAGGCGCG
>CAZZGU010000388.1:1005-1541 GCA_964653755.1 uncultured Nigerium sp.
CCCCCCTTCGGTGCTCCGAACTATCCCGCAGCCCTCCGCCTCGTGTGGGATTCCGCTGTCTGCTGAGACAAGCGGGATCCCAATGTGAAGTCGCTGCTCCCGCGGCCGCTGCGCGGCTCTGCTGAGCGCGAGGTCAGATGTCCAGCAGGTACGCCATCTCGTCGAGCGTGCGCCGCTGCCGCGGCGCGGCCTCGCGCTCCCGCACCTCATCGGGCAGCGCCTCTGACGGGTTGTGCTTCCCCACGGCCACCACGGTCACGGGCAGGAGCTCGGCGGGCAGCGCGAACGCGGCCCGCAGAGCGCCCCGGTCGAACCCACCCATTTGGCGCACGTTGAGGCCCCGGTGCGCCGCCTCCACCGTGAGGTGGGCCACCGCCTGCCCGAGGTCGTACTCGGACCACGGCACGGGGGCGCCGTCCCGGCTGGTCTCCGCCAGCGCAACCACGAACAACCCGGCGCGCGGGGCCCACAGCTGGTTGCTCGGCAGCAGGGTGGACACGATGGTTTGGAAGGTGGGCGTGCCGCGCCGGGCCACG
>CAZZGU010000389.1:0-1529 GCA_964653755.1 uncultured Nigerium sp.
CGTAGACCGAGGACGACGACGCGACGATCACGGGGATGTTGCCCGCGCGGCGGGCGGCCTGGAGCACCTCGAGCGTGCCCGTGGCGTTGGCGTGGTGGGAGGCAAGGGGATCCGTGACCGAGCGGGGGACGGACGGCAGGGCGGCGAGGTGGACGACGGCGGAGGCGCCCTGGAGGGCGGCGTCCAGATCGTCGGGGTTGAGGATCGTGTCCTCGACGAGGGTGACCCCGGTGCCGTCGAGGTTGGCGCGGTTGCCCGTGGCGAGGTTGTCGTAGGCGATGACCTGTGACACCTCCGGGCGGCTCAGCAATTCGCGGCAGAGGTTTGCTCCGATGAAGCCCGCACCCCCCGTGACGACGACCGTGCGGCGGGGGCTCTCGGAGGGGGCGTGGCTGGACGGCGGCACGAGGTGGGTCACGGGCCACACTCTATCGGGACGTGGCACCGGGCCCGGGGTAGGGTCGGCTCATGCCGAGCTCGCCGACCATGCCCGTCTGGGTGGGCGTGAGTCTGTCCCACGCGGCGCTGCAGGGGGCGTGCGAGCAGGTGGGCGCCCGGGCGCTGCACATCAAGGGCCCGGCGTTGGTCGACGCGCTGGTGGCTCCGTGGGTGGCGTTCCCTCGCGCCAGAGCATGGACGCCGATCTCTGGGTGAGCCCCTCCGACATGGACGTCTTGCGCGCCGCGCTGCGGGAGCAGGGCTGGCGGCAGTACTCGGACTTCTCGCAGGGGTCGTCGTTCGAGCACGCGGCGACGTGGGTGCACGGCTGGATGGCCGCGGCGGACCTACACCGCACCTACCCCGGGGTCGGCGTGGATCCGCAGGTGGCGTTCGACGCCCTGTGGGAGGGGCGGCAGAGCACGGTGATCGCCGGACGGCTGTGCTGGGTGCCGGCCGAGGCCGCCCAGCGGCTGATCCTGCTGGTGAACGCGGCCCGCGACGGGCTGCGGGATGAGCCCGACATCGTGGCCGCGTGGGACGAGGCGGACGAGGAACAGCGACTCGAGGTGCGCCGATGGGCCGCGCGGCTGGGCGCTGAGGTGCCGCTGGCGGCGGCGGTCGGCGAGCTCGAGGCGTTCAGCGGACGGCGGGAGTATCGGCTGTGGCGGGCGCTGTCCTCCGGGGGTGCCCCGCGGCTGGAGCTGTGGTGGGGGCGTGTCCTGGCCGAGCCGACCCTGGCGCGGTCGGTGGCGTTGGCCGTGAAGCTGGCGTTGCCGAACCCGGGGCGCGAGCGGGTCGTGCGGGGGCGGCGCGCCACGGCGGTCGAGCTGGCGGGACAGCTGGTGCGGCGGGTCGCGGTGGGGGTGCGGGAGCTCGCGAGGCTGCGGGAGCGGGCGCGGCACCCGGGGGGCGATCCCGTCGGTGCAGTCAACGCGGTGCGGGACCCGGGGCGTCCGGACGCCGCGTCGCCCGCGAGGGGCGGGGCGGCGGTCGTGGGGGGCGGTCCAGCCGACGCCCAGCGGTTCGCCGAGGGGCCGGCGCAGTTCGTGGTGCCCGGGGAGGTGGCAGACGTGACCTACGAGACCGAG
>CAZZGU010000390.1:0-1522 GCA_964653755.1 uncultured Nigerium sp.
GAACGCATCCCGGCGGGACGCCGTGGGCGCGGGCTGGGCGCCTACGCCAGCGCGGTGCTGCTGCTGCTCTCGGCTGCCGCGGCCCCGGGCGGGACGGAGCTGCGCCCGGACCAAACGCACCCGGCGTGGTTGACGCGGCCCGCCGTCGCCGGCGCGCTGGTGGTGGGGCTGACGCTGGGGGCGGTGGTCAACGCCGGCGCCCTGCAGCGGGCCAGCTCCGGCAAGACGACGGCGGTGGTGGCTCACCGCGGCGCCACCTACGGGGCAGTGGAGAACACGCTCTCCTCGCTGGAGGCGGCGGCCACGCTCGGGGCGGACTACGTGGAGCTGGACGTGCTGCAGGCGCGCGACGGCGGACTGGTGGTGCTGCATGACACCAACCTGCGCCGCATCGCGGGGGTGAACCGCAACGTCTTCGACATGACCACGGCCGAGCTCACCGCCACCCCGATCCGGCAGGGGTCGCGCACGGACCGCATCCCCACATTCGACGAGTTCGCCGCCCGGGCGGCCGAGCTGGGCGTGCCGCTGCTGGTGGAGGTCAAGGAGCACGGCCGGGAGAGCGGGGACCTGCTGGGGGATGTGGTGGCCGTGCTGCGGCAGCACGGGCTGGTGGAAACCGCCCGGGTGCAGGGGTTCAACCGCGAGCTGGTGGCGGAACTGGAGGGCCGCTTCCCCGCGGTGAACACCGGCCTGGTGGTGGCCTTCTCCCGTGGCCGCCTTGACCCGGGGGCGGCGGACTTCGTGACGCTGGAGCAGACCTCCTACTCCCGGGCGGTCCTGGGGCAGGCGCACGCGCAGGGCGTGGGCGTGTTCGTCTGGACCGTGACGGATGAGCTGCGGATGCGCCTGCTGATGAGGGACGGGGTGGACGGGCTGATCACCGGCTATCCGAGCCGGGCGCTGGAGCAGCGCGCAGAAGTGGCGGAGCGGACCAGCGTGGGGGAGCGCCTGGAGGAGACGCTGCGATCCCTGACGGACTGGTGAGCGCGGCCCGGCGATTCAGGAGGAGCGGC
Organism: uncultured Nigerium sp.; assembly: GCA_964653755.1. GTDB lineage: Bacteria > Actinomycetota > Actinomycetes > Propionibacteriales > Propionibacteriaceae > Propioniciclava. Next base: position 1,017 of record CAZZGU010000390.1, read on the forward strand.
GCTCCTTGGCCTCGGCTAGCACGTTCTTGAACAGCACCATCGGCAGCACGATCGCGGCCACCAGGACGCTGAGCCACACGATGAGTGGTGCCAGCACCCAGGTGGAGGCTCCCTCGATGTTGAGCCCGGTGGTGGCCAGGTCCGTGACCAGCAAACCGACGAACGTGGTGACCAGTGCGATCCCGCCGCGCAGAGCGGGTGCGTAGGTGATGGCCATCTTCAGGACGAAGGGGCCCAGCAGTACCTCCACCAGGGTGAAGACCACCACGCTGACGGCGAAGCCGAAGGCGTTGATGTGGAACCCGTCCAGGATGAGGGACGCGAGCAGCAATCCGATGGCGTTGCCGAGCAGGTGCAACGCAGTTGAGGCCAGGAAACGAAGCATGATTCCCTCCCGGTGGAGTTGTGGTCCGGCCGGACGCGCGGCCTGGCTCGCCCGGGGAAATCCTTGCGGACAACAGCCCGACATTCAACCGCTGGACGGCGGACCACCCGCTGGGGGTGAT
>CAZZGU010000391.1:0-1519 GCA_964653755.1 uncultured Nigerium sp.
TGCGCTTGAGTCCCCCGGTGCGGAGGTGCCCGGCGCCGTGCTCTCCGGGGCGGTAGCGCCACCACCGCCGTACAGTCCACCGGTGCCGCCGCCCCCGTCCCCGCCGCCGCAGGCCGCCAGCGTGGCGGCCAGCGCCAGGCTCGCCGCGAGGGCCCATCCGCGCGATAGTTCCTTCATGGTTCCTCCTGACCGAGTAGCACCGGCCCCGCTGGGACGGCTTGTGCTGTGATACGTCCCGGAGAGCCCGCCGGATTGCCCGAGGAGCAGTCCATGCTCCCCGATGGCCAGTCCACGCCCCCCGATGGGCTGCCTCCCCTCCCGGATCAGCCACCTTTCCGCCCGGGCGGAGATGTCCTGGCCGCAATCCCTCCGGGCACCGCGGACGTAGCTCCGGACGTGGCACTCTTCTCCCAGGCGGACCGGGCGGCCGACGCCGCTCTGGTGGCCGGCCTGGCCGCCACTGACGAGGTGGCCGCCGCCGCCTTTGTGCGCCGCTTTCAGAACGCGGTGTTCGGGCTGGCGGTCTCCATTACCCGGGACGCTGCGCTGGCGCAGGATGTGGGCCAGGAGGTGTTCGTCCGGGCGTGGCGTGCCGCCGCCACCTACGATCCGCGCCGTGCCTCCGTGCTCACCTGGCTGCTCACCATCACCCGTAACGCCGCCATCGACGCGGTGCGAGCCCGGCGGCAGACTCCCACGGACGAGCTGGTGCTGGAAGAGTTGCTGGCTGCCACCCTGCAGGCCCCGGACGCCGCGGAGGAGGCGGTGCGGCACGCGGAATGGCAGGCCGCGATCGTCCGGCTGCGGGAGCTGCCGCCGGAACAGGCGCGCGCCGTGGTGCTGGCGGTGATCGGGGGTAGCACCGCCCAGGAGGTCAGCGAGCACGAGGGCATACCGCTGGGCACCGCAAAGACGCGGATCCGCACCGGTCTGCGGCAGGTGCGCAAGGCGCTGGAGGCGGACCGTGACTGAGATGCATCCTGGCCCCGACGTCCTGGCGGACCTGGCGCTCGCCCACCTGGACGAGGACCGCCGCGACCAGGTCACCCACCACTTCGCCGGGTGCCAGGCGTGCCGGGCGGAGTACGCCACCCTGGCCGACGCCGTGGACCACCTGCTCGCCGCCGCCCCCCGGGTGGCACCGCCCCCGGGTTTCTCCCGGGCGGCGCTGGCCGCGATGGGAGTGGGCTCGCCGGGGCCCAGCGCCGCAGCTGCGGTGGGCCAGCCCGCCAGCCCGACCGCCGTTCCGCGGCCGCCCCGGGCCGCCCTCCCGCGCCGCGCGCTCGCGCTCGCGGTGGCGGCGGCCTTTGTGCTGGGGGTGGGGGGCACCGCCGTCGTACTCCAGGCGCTGCGCGAGCCGGCCGGGACGGAACAGGCCGCCAGCGGGGCGGCGCTGCTGACGGGATCCGGGCAGCGGGTGGGCAGCGTGCTGGGGGCGTACCACGACGGCGCCGCGGTGCTGGTGGTGACGGGCCTCGGCACGGTCGAGCTTTTGCGCGGTCTTTGCCAGTTCGGTCCC
>CAZZGU010000392.1:0-1029 GCA_964653755.1 uncultured Nigerium sp.
TGTTGTGGCTGGTGATCATCGCCGCCCTGCCGCCCTCGGCGGGCTTCGGCTTCATCGCCGTCGGTCTGGCGTTCGGGGCACTCTTCGTGCTCGCGGCTGGCTTCCTGAGCCTGTTCAGCTTGGTGTTCTCGCCGCTGTCGTGGGCGATGCAGCACGGAGGCTCGGGGTCGCTGGTGCTGGTGACGGGCCTCGCCATGCTGGTGGCGGTGGGTTTGCCCGTGATCCTGGTCTGGCACCACCGCTTCCCGTTTGCGACGACCTTCGTGTCGGCCGGGGCGTCGCTGATGCTGCCCCTCGGCAACGCCCTGCCGTTGCTCGGGCTGACCTTGCTCATCGGACGCCGGCGCGGGCCCGCGGTGTGGTGGACGACGGCGTTCGTGGCCGTGACGTCGACGTGGGTGGTCGTCTTGGACTCGCGCGCGCAGCCGCGTGGGGCGTCCTTCTGGAAGGCCTGGTTCGGGCCTGTCAACGGCGACCCTGCCGAGAACATCGACCTGTCGCCGTTGGAGGTCGGGGTGGTCATCCTGGCCGGGTTGGTGCTTTCGATCGGGGCGGGCTTGCTGGTGCGCTCGCGGCGCGAGGCAGCGTCCGCGAAGGACGCCGTGCAGGCCGAACGGGCGGCGTCCGGGCGCCTGGGCGACGAAGTGGCCCGCCGGCAGGAGCGCGAGCGCATCGCCCGCGAGGTGCACGACGCCATGGGTCACCGGCTGTCCCTGTTGAGCCTGCACGCCGGGGCGCTCGAGGCGAACGTGACGGACGATCCGCGCGTGGCCCACTCGGCCCGACTTGTGCGCGAAAGCGCGAACGCTGCGATGGACGACCTGAGGTCGCTGCTCGATGTGCTGCGAGAGCCCGTGGGTGCCTAACCGCCGCCGGTCCCGCTTTCCGAACTGGCGAAAGTGGTGCAGGAGTCCTTCGGTGCCGGCCAGTCACTGAGTTCGTCGATCTTCATTCAGGATCCAGAGAGCGCCCACCCGACGCTCACGCGCGCGGTGTATCGCATCGTCCAGGAAGTGTTGACGAACGCCC
>CAZZGU010000392.1:1039-1518 GCA_964653755.1 uncultured Nigerium sp.
TCGAGGGGAGCCCGGCGTCGGGCGTGGTCATAGACGCCAGCAACCGGTACACGGGTGGCTGGAGAGCTGGCACAGCCGGGTCGTCCCGCGGGCTTGCTGGGATCAGCGAACGCGCCGAGTTGCTGGGAGGGACGACCCGGTACGGACTCGAGGGCGACATGTTCAGGGTGCACGTCGAGCTACCGTGGCGGGCTGTCTGAGGCGGTCGCCGACGACAGAATCGGACAAGGGCCAGTGCCCCGGCGTCCTAGGATGCGGCGGTGTCCATCCGTATTCTGCTCGTCGATGACGACCCGCTGGTGATCACCGGGTTGAGGTTTCTTCTCGACAGTGCGGACGACCTCGAGGTCGTGGCTGAGGCTGGAGACGGTGACGAGGCGATCGCATCGACGCGCGCGCAGAAGGTCGACGTCGTGCTCGTGGATCTTCGCATGCCCCGCCTCGACGGGATCGCCGCAACCAAGGCCATTCGGGGGCTT
>CAZZGU010000393.1:0-1514 GCA_964653755.1 uncultured Nigerium sp.
ATCCGGGAGGTTCGCCTGGCGGCCGGAGACGGCTATGTCTATGCGCTCACCGGTGACATCTCCACCATGCCCGGCCTGCCTTCCACTCCCAACGCGATGCGCATGGATCTCCTGCCGGATGGGACGGTGGTGGGCGTGGCGTGATGGCCGGGCCGGTCACCTAGAATCTGGAGGCGATGCGTACTTACCACGTCCGCACCCTCGGGTGCCAGATGAACGTCCACGACTCCGAGCGGATAGCGGGCCTGCTCGATGGGGCCGGGCTGGTGCCGGTTGGCGCCGTGCCCGAGCTCGCGGCCCGGGCCACGGCCGCCGGGGACGAGGGCGCGGACGTCGTCGTCATCAACACGTGCTCGGTGCGCGAGAACGCCGCCACCCGCCTGTTCGGCAACCTCGGCCAGTTGGCCGCCGTCAAGCGCGCCCGTCCCGGCATGCAGATCGCCGTGGGCGGTTGCCTGGCGCAGCAGATGCGCGCAGGCATCGTGGAGAAGGCGCCGTGGGTGGACGTGGTGTTCGGCACGCACAATCTCGACGTCCTGCCGGCGCTGCTCGAACGCGCTCGGTTCAACGCCGCCGCCCAGGTGGAGATCGCGGAATCGCTCCAGGTGTTCCCCTCCACGCTGCCGACGCACCGCGAGAGCGTCTACGCCGCCTGGGTTGCGATCTCCGTGGGCTGCAACAACACCTGTACCTTCTGCATCGTGCCGCGTTTACGCGGGCGGGAGCGGGACCGCCGGCCCGGTGACGTGCTCGCGGAGGTGCAGGCGCTGGTCTCCGAAGGCGCGTTGGAGGTGACGCTGCTCGGGCAGAACGTCAACTCCTACGGCGTGGGGTTCGGGGACCGCGCCGCGTTCGCCAAGATGCTCCGTGCCTGCGGCGAAGTGCCGGGCCTGGAGCGGGTGCGCTTCACCTCGCCCCATCCCGCCGCCTTCACCGACGACGTCATCGCGGCCATGGCCGAGACACCCAATGTGATGCCTTCCCTCCACATGCCGCTGCAATCCGGGTCCGACCGGGTGCTGCGCGCGATGCGGCGCTCCTACCGGGCCGAGAAGTTCCTCGGAATACTTCAGCGGGTGCGGGCCGCGATGCCAGACGCCGCGATCACCTCGGACATCATTGTCGGTTTTCCCGGGGAGACCGAGGAGGACTTCCAGGCCACACTGGACGTGGTGGCCGCCTCACGGTTCGCCGCCGCCTTCACCTTCCAGTACTCGCCGCGCCCCAACACCCCGGCCGCAGATATGGAGGGTCAGCTGGCGCCCGAGGTGATGGCGGAGCGCTACCAGCGCCTGGTGGAGCTGCAGGAGCGGATCTCCACCGAGGAGAACGAGCGCCAGGAGGGACGCGCGGTCGAGGTGGTGGTGAGCGAGGGCGAGGGCCGCAAGGACGGTGTCACCCGGAGGATCTCCGGTCGTGCCCGGGACAACCGACTCGTTCACGTGGCGGTGCCGCCCGCGCAGGAGGCGCCGCGGCCCGGTGACGTGGTCACCGCCGTCGTCACCCACGGCGCG
>CAZZGU010000394.1:0-1511 GCA_964653755.1 uncultured Nigerium sp.
AGAGCCAGCACGCGATAGCCGGCGGCAGAGAGATCCTCGAAGCGTTGCTGCACTGTGGTGCGCACGGCCCCCAGCGGGACGTCCCCGGCACCGGTTCGGGCCTGAGCGCAGCAGCCCAGCACGCTGCTGAAAGCGCCCTTTACCACAAGCACAGGGGCGCCGTTGATCTCCGTCAGCACCGACAGCCGCTTGCGGGAGAAGTCGTAGGGTATCTCCCCGAGCAGCACGGCACCGGCCGCGGGCGCCTGCCGGGCGAGGATGGCGGCGTCCATCGGGTTGGTGAACCCGGTCTGCAGCCCGGCGTTGCGGGCGGCGAGCCCGAGCACGTCGTCGGACGGAGAGCCCGCCACGTCCAGGGCCAGGTCCAGGGCCGGCGCCCCGCGGGTCAGTGTGCCGGTCTTGTCCGTGCACAGGATTGTCATCGAGCCCAGGTCCTCGATCGCGGCGAGCCGTTTGACTATCACCAGGCTGCGTGCCATCCGCCGGGAGCCTGAGGACTGGCTGATGGTTTCGATGGCCGGCAGCAGTTGCGGAGTGAGCCCAACGGCGAGCGCGATCGAGAACAGCAGCGCCTCCAGGAAGGGGCGTCCGAACGCTGTGTTGACCACAAGGATGAACCCGGTGAGGATCAGCATCAGCCGGACCAGGAGGAACCCGAGCCGGGAGAGACCCTTCTCGTAGGCCGTGGTGGGCGCGCTCGCGCCGAGGTCCAACTTGACCTGCCCCAGCGCGGTGTCCTCGCCGACGGCCACCGCCACCGCGATCGCGCTCCCACTGGCCACGTGGGTGCCAAAGAACAGCGCGTCGTCACGCTCTGAAAGGGGTGCAGCGGCCGCGACCACCGCCGCCGCATCCTTGTCCACCGGGAAGGACTCGCCGGTCAGCACGGACTCGTCCACCAGCAGTCCGTTGGCGGTCAGCAGGCGGCAGTCGGCGGGCACCACGCTGCCCGCGCTGAGCACGACGACGTCGCCCGGCACCACGTCCGCGACGGGTACCTGCGCGTGGACGCCGTCACGCAGCACGGTGGCGCTCACCTGCACCCGGGCCAGCAGGGCGGCTACGTCCCGGCTGGCGCGGTACTCCTGGCTGAAGCCCAGCAGGCCCGAGGCGGCGATGATCGCGATGATGATGGCGCCGTCGGTGACGTCACCCACCACCATCGAGATCGCAGTAGCTGCGATCAGGATGAGGATGATCGGGCTGACGAACTGCTTGACCAGCACCCGTGCCCAGCCGGCATGCCGGTGCGCGCCGGGCGGCCGCCGCGCCAGCCGCCGGGCCGCCTCGGCAGCCGGCAGGCCAGACGCGTCCGAACCGAGCGCGCTCAGCGTGGCCTCCGCCGGCACCGCCCACCAGGACCCCGCCGCCGTACCGCTGCGTACCGCCGCGCGCTGCTGCACGCGCTCAGCGTAGACCCGGGTGGGTCATTCGCCGAAGCACGCCACCATGCGGCCGGTGACCTTGTTGTCCCGCAGCCGGTCGCGCGCGATCCGCCCTGCCCCACAGCC
>CAZZGU010000395.1:0-1506 GCA_964653755.1 uncultured Nigerium sp.
TACCTTTCTAGAGGATCGGGGCGGAGATGTCGGCCCACACCAGGATGGCGGCCATGCCGATCATCGCCCAGACCACCACGTAGGCCAGCGGCAGGAGCCGGGCCATGTCCACCGGGCGTGGCAGCGTGGCACCCCGCAGCCGCGCCCAGCCACGCCGGACGGCGTCCGCCAGCGCACCGGCGATGTGTCCGCCGTCGAGCGGTGGCAGCGGGATCAGGTTGAACGCGAAGAGCGCGATGTTGAGGGACGCAACCAGGGAGAGCATGTCCGCGACTCGCGCCTGGGTGGTGTAGATCGCCGATTCCGAGCCGGTGATCTGGCCCGCCAGGTCACCCACTCCCCAGATGCTCACCAGCGAACGCGAGCCGCCAGAATCGATGCCCAGGGCCTGGGACACAATGCCCCACAGCTGCGCCGGGATGGTGGCGATGGCGGCGAAGGTGAGGCCGACTGACTCCACCACCACCCCCGGCACGGCCGTCAGTGGTTGCCGCTCCATGCCCAGGCCGGCGGAGATCCCGACGTAGGGCACCGCCTCGGTGACAGGCTTCCCGTCGGCCAGCACCTGCTGGCCGGTCTCGTCCAGCACAGGGCGATCGCGCAGCACCGGTGTCACGGTAACCAGCTGCTCAACACCGTCCCGCTCGATGCGGACCTCCGCCGGGGCGGTGCCCCCGCGCGCGATCGCATCGGTGACGTCCGCCCAGCTCGCCACCGCCGTCCCGTTCCAGGCCAGGATCGCGTCACCGGGCTCGATGCCGGCCTGCAGCGCAGGCGAAGCCGGGTCTGCCGGCGCACACTGGGCGGCGCCCGCAGCCTGCACGCTCGAGACACTGTTGGTCAGCACGCTGGTGCCGATGCCGCTGAGGACGATCGCGAGCAACACTGTGGCCAGGACCAGGTTCATGAAGGGCCCGCCGAACATGACCACGAGCTTGCGGCCGGGCGTCAACGCGGAGAAGGCGCGCTGCTCCTCGCCGGGGAGCAGGTCGGACCTGCTGTCCGCCCTGGCCTCCTCCACAACGGAGGGCCGGCCGCGCTTGTCACGGGCGGGGGCGGCGGAGGCCGGGTACATGCCGGCGAGCCGGACGTAGCCCCCCAGGGGGAGCAGCTTGATGCCGTATTCCGTCTCTCCCCGCCGGGTGGACCACAGCCGCGGCCCGAAGCCGATGAAGTACTCGGGCACCTTGACGCCGAAACGCTTGGCGGGCACCAGGTGCCCCACCTCGTGCAGGGCGATCGAGAGGACCAGCCCCAGGAGGAACACGATCACACCGATGGCAAATGCCAAGAAGTCACCCCACGTTCAGCGTTCGATGGCCCGGCGCGTGAACCCGCGGGCCCACGCCTCGGACTCGTTCACACTCTCCAACGTCACGCTGCCCGCGGGTGTTCCCTCGTGGGCAGCCAGCGCCCGCTCCACGAGGGGGACGATGTCCAGCCACTCCAGGGCGCCCGCCAGGAAGGCCGCCACGCACTCCTCGTTTGCGGCATTGAGCACTGCCG